>NCGI01000520.1 GCA_002256925.1 Polaromonas sp. 28-63-22 | reverse complement strand
CGCCTGGCTGCGCAAGGCACTTGGCTGACACCGGTACCGCGCCATGAATGAACGGCACCGTTCCCCCGCCGCCAACGAGGTTTATCGCCTGCCGCCGCCGCTTTTTGGCGCACGCTGCAAGGCCTGCTGGCTGGTGGCGGGCGTGGCCGTGCTGGTCGTGTTGAGCTTCTGGACGCTGGACCTGAAGTGGGCGCAGTTTTTGACGGTCGAGGCGCTGCGCAAGATGGGCCGCTTTGTGGGCGAGTTGGTGCATCCCACGGGCGAGCCTGCCTTCCTGCAAAAACTGCTGGGCGCCACGCTGGAGACGCTGGCTATGTCGGCGCTGGGCACGCTGATCGCGGCCGTGCTTGGCCTGCTGCTGGCGCTGCCCGCAAGCCAGACCCACGCGCACGACAAGGCCCGTTTCAAAGGCTTCACGCGCTTGCTGCTCAATGCGCTGCGCAGCATTCCGGAGCTGGTGTGGGCCGCGTTGCTGCTGATTGCCGCCGGCCTCGGTCCGCTGGCCGGCACGCTGGCGCTGGCGCTGCACACCACCGGCGTGCTGGGCCGGCTGTTTGCCGAGGCCATCGAAAACGCGCCTGAAGGCGCCGGTTTTGCGCTGCGCGTGCGCGGGGTTCCGGAAGGCCGGGTGTTCATGTATGCCACGCTGCCCCAGGTGCTTCCGCAACTGCTCAGCTACACGCTCTACCGCTGGGAAAACAACATTCGCGCCGCAGCCATTTTGGGGGTCGTGGGTGCCGGCGGGCTGGGGCAGATGCTGGCTTTCTACATGGGCCTCTTTCAGATGCCGGAAACCAGTTCGATCCTGCTGGCGATGATTGCGCTGGTGGCGCTGGTCGATGCGCTGAGTTATGGGGCGCGGCGTGTCATGGCGCATTGAACCGGGCCGGTTAGAATGGGCACCGTTCGAGGAGCGATGCAGCCTGCCGCACACTGAAGTCATCAGTCGGCACGTGAGGCTCGGACACCAGACCTGATCTTCGGTCTGCCTTCAAACCGCGCTCACCCACTGTGCTGTGAGGTGAGTTGACCCCGGCAGTGGTTTTTTAAAAGCCTGTTCTGGAGTCACCATGAGCGCCGTTCTCAAACCCCTTCGCCCTGATTGCATGATTGCCGACCTGTCGCTTGCCGACTGGGGCCGCAAAGAGCTGAAAATCGCCGAAACCGAAATGCCCGGCCTGATGGCGATTCGTGACGAATTCGCCAAGGCGCAGCCGCTCAAGGGCGCGCGTATCACCGGCTCGCTGCACATGACGATTCAAACCGGTGTGCTGATCGAAACCCTGCAGGCGCTGGGTGCGCAGGTGCGCTGGGCCTCATGCAATATTTTCTCGACGCAGGATCACGCCGCAGCCGCGATTGCCGCCGCCGGCACGCCGGTGTTCGCCATCAAGGGTGAAACGCTGGCCGATTACTGGGACTACACCCACCGCATCTTCGAATTCACCGGCGCCAGGGGCACGCCCGAAGAAGGCCCGAACATGATCCTTGACGACGGCGGCGACGCGACGCTGCTGAT
>NCGI01000519.1 GCA_002256925.1 Polaromonas sp. 28-63-22 | reverse complement strand
CTGACCACCGGCAACCCCGACACCGACGCGGACGTCAAGCTGCTGGAACGGCTGGGCATGACACGTTCCGCCCCCGAACCGCGTTGAAAACCTGAAAGCTACGCCGCCATGAACACGCCTGCCACCCCGTACGGAACGCTGCCCCCCGCCTCCACCCCATCGACGCGCAAGCCCATGAGCCTGCCGCGCCTGCGCGAAATGCACGCGGGCGGCGAAAAGATCACCATGCTGACCGCCTACGACGCCACCTTTGCGGCCGTGGCCGATGCCGCCGGGGTCGAATGCATTCTGGTCGGCGACTCCCTGGGCATGGTCTGCCAGGGGCTGACCAGCACCGTCGGCGTGAGCCTGGAGACCATGCGCCACCACACCGAATGCGTGGCCAACGGCCTGCGGCGCTCGCACGGCGTGGCCTGGCTGATTGGCGACCTGCCCTTTGGCACTTACCACGAGTCCAGGGAGCAGGCGCTGCGAAGCGCCATCGTGCTGATGCAGGCCGGCGCGCACATGATCAAGCTTGAAGGTGGTGGATGGACGGCCGACACCGTGCGCTTTCTGGTCGAGCGCGGGGTGCCGGTCTGCGCCCACCTCGGGCTTGCGCCCACCTCGGGCTCACGCCGCAGACGGTGCATGCGCTCGGCGGCTACCGCGTGCAGGGCAAAACAGACGAATCGGCCGCCAAACTCAAGCGCGAGGCGCATGAACTGCAGGACGCCGGTGCCGCGATGCTGGTGCTGGAAATGGTGCCGTCGGTCCTTTCCGCCACGCTGACGCAAACCCTGAACCACTGCCCGACCATCGGCATCGGCGCAGGCGACGGCACCGCCGGCCAGGTGCTGGTGCTGCACGACATGCTGGGCATGAACCTGGGCAAAATGCCGAAGTTCGTGCGCAACTTCATGGAGGGCACGGGCAGCGTGCGCGGCGCGATGGAGGCGTATGTGCAGGCCGTCAAGAACGGCAGTTTCCCGGTCAATGCCTTGCATGCCTGGTAAGCGCGTCGGCACAACCAAAAATAATGATCGTTGAGGAGACTGCATGCATATCGTCCACACCATCGCCGACCTGCGCGACGCCCTAAGCCGCTTCAGGCGCCCGGCGTTTGTACCCACCATGGGCAACCTGCACGACGGGCATATCGCGCTGGTGCGGCAGGCCAGGCCGCTGGGCGATGTGACGGTGTCGAGCATCTTCGTCAACCGCCTGCAGTTCGCGCCGCACGAGGACTTCGACAGCTACCCGCGCACGCTGGACACCGATGCCGAGCGCCTCAAAGCCGCCGGCTGCAACGTGCTGTTCGCGCCGCGCGAGCAAGAGCTGTATCCGCAGCCGCAAACCTACCGCGTGCACCCGGCCAGCGACCTCAGCGACATTCTGGAAGGCCACTTCCGGCCCGGCTTTTTCATCGGCGTCAGCACGGTGGTGCTCAAGCTCTTTTCGTGTGTGTACGCTGGCATGCCCTCGGGTATCGCCGCCTTCGGCAAGAAAGACTACCAGCAGGTCATGGTGGTGCGCCGCATGGTGCAGCAGTTCGCGCTGCCGATTGAAATTCTTGCCGGCGAAACCCAGCGCGCGCCCGACGGCCTGGCGCTGTCGTCGCGCAACGGTTACCTGAGCCC
>NCGI01000518.1 GCA_002256925.1 Polaromonas sp. 28-63-22 | reverse complement strand
GACCGCGCGCAGCTGCCGGTATTGCGGCTCCGGCGCGGTGATGATGAGCGAATTGGTCGCCGGGTCGGCCTGGATTTGCCCGCCGGTGGAGGGCTGGTTACCGCTGCCGCTGCCCGACAAGCCGCCGGACAGGCCGGTCGTGGTCATGCCGCCGGCACCCGCCCCCGACGACGGTGGCGGAACCTGCAGCGTGGAGACCAGCGGCGCGGCGCCGCCACCGCCACCGCCGCTGGAGTTGGCGGCCAGTGATGCCCGCAGGGTCACCGCCAGCTTGGTGGCGTCGGCGTTTTTGAGGTACACCACGTAGATGTTGCCGCTGGCATTCGAGGGGTCGCCGCCGTAAGCGGCCTGGTCCAGGCGATCAACCAGCGTTCTGACAAGCGCCAGCCGGGCGGGATTGGCCGCCCGCAAAATCAGGGAATTGCTGCGTGGCTCGGCCAGCAGCGTGGTTTTGAACGATGTGTCGCCCTGGCCGGCGGCTGCAGCACCGGCGCCCCCGCCCGCGCCCGAATCGATCAGCCGCGTGACGAGCGGCGCCAGGTCAGTGGCAAGGGCATGCTGCAGCCGGATGATTTCCACGCCGGTGGCGTTCGACACATCCAGCGCGGCAATGATGGTGCCGATGCGCTGCAGGTTGTCGGCGTAGTCGGTGATGATCAGCGAGTTGTTGCCCGGGTTGACATTGATCGTGTTGTTGGGGCTGATCAGCGGGCGCAGCACCGGCACCAGGTTGTTGGCAGTTTCATAGTTGAGGTGAAATATCTGCGTCATGATCTGCCCGGTCGAAGCCGGCACGCGACCGGCCGACACCGAGCCGCTTTGCAGCTTGGCATCGGCTTCGGGCACCACCAGGTACAGGCCGGCCGATTCAACCAGCGCGAAGCCCTGGGTGCGCAGCTGCGCTGAAAACAGTCGCAGGGCCTGCGCCGGCGTGACCGGCGAGGTGGTCACGATGGTCATCGTGCCCTTGACGCGCGGGTCCACCACGACGTTGCGCCCGGTGATGGTCGCCATCGTGCGGGCGACCGCGTC
>NCGI01000092.1 GCA_002256925.1 Polaromonas sp. 28-63-22 | reverse complement strand
TTGCGCGGGAGGTCGGCATGCCGCTGAAGATGGCGCGGGCGGTGCAGGTCGGTGGGCCTGCATGGCACTGGGCCAACTTTGCCAAGGTGGCGCGCAATTTCGAATGGGAGAAAAAAGTCGGAAACTCCGTGGTGGTGCGCGAGGCCGTGGGCGTGGTCGGATGCATCACGCCGTGGAATTTTCCGCTCAGCCAGATCACGCTGAAGATTGCTCCGGCGATGGCGGCCGGCTGTACCGTGGTACTCAAACCCAGCGAGATCGCGCCGGTCAATGCGATGATCCTGGCGGAAATTATTCATGATGCCGGCGTGCCGGCAGGTGTGTTCAACCTGGTCAACGGCACCGGGCCCGTGGTGGGCGAAGTGCTCGGCACCCACCCGCAAGTCGATATGGTGAGCTTCACGGGGTCCACGGGCGCGGGCAAGCGGGTGAGCGAACTGGCGAGCCAGTCGGTCAAGCGCGTCACGCTTGAACTGGGCGGCAAATCAGCCAGCGTCATCCTCGACGATGCCAATTTCGAAGCGGCCGTGAAAGGAACCGTATCGGCCTGCATGCTCAACAGCGGGCAAACCTGCTCGGCCCACACCCGCATGCTGGTTCCAGCCAGCCGCTACGAAGAGGTCAGGGCGCTGGCGCAGGCGGCGGTTGCCCGCTTCAGCATAGGCCCCAGCCTGGACGAAGCGAGCAAACTCGGTCCGCTCGTCAGTGCCGCCCAGAGAGACCGCGTGCTGAACTTCATCCGTATCGGCATTGCCGAAGGCGCTGACGTCATTGCCGGCGGCCCCGATACGCCTGCAACCGGCAAAGGGTACTTCGTGCAACCGACGGTGCTGGGCATCAAGGCCTCAGACACGCTTGCACAAGAAGAAATTTTCGGCCCGGTTCTGGTGGTCATTCCTTACCGGGATGAGGAGGACGCCGTCACCATCGCCAACAACACCATTTACGGGCTTGGCGGCGCAGTCTGGAGCGCTAGCGACGAACATGCCGTGAAAGTGGCGCGCCGGATTCGCACCGGGCAAATCGACATCAACGGCGGACCGTTCAACGGCAGCGCGCCCTTCGGAGGCTACAAGCAGTCCGGGAACGGACGCGAAAACGGCATCTACGGGTTCGAAGAATTTCTCGAATTCAAGGCCATGCAGTTCAAGCCGAGTGCAGGCTGAGAGAAGGGGGATGGCGAAGATCACTGGTGGCGCGACCAGGCTCCTTCAGAAATTTAGCTTTCGCCGCGCGCTTATGATTTAATGAAGCAGAACCAATACAGGCAGGCACAACAGTCCACATGGCAGATGTCACCGTAGTTTTTGCCGATCTCACAGGAAGCACTGGTGTTTTCGAGTCTCTGGGCAATGCCAGGGCAACGCAGGCCATCACGCGCCTGACGCAATGGATCGGCAAGGTTTGCGCTGCACACGGCGGCCGGGTCGTGAAGTACCTCGGTGACGGCGTTCTGGTCATCTTTGGCAACAACGAGGCTGCCGTCACGGCGGCTATCGAACTGCAGCGGCTGCACCAGCAACGAGTCGGCGAATGGCCGGAATCCATGAAAATGGGTCTTCAGATTGGCATGGCGCGCGGCGAAATCGTCGAGCAGGCCGGCGACTGCTTTGGCGATGCGGTCAACCTGGCATCAAGGCTCAGTGACTTGTCTGGCCGTGAGCAGATTCTTGCCACCCGCGGCGTGATCGAGCAACTGGGCGACACCCATGACGTGCACGCCCGCTGCCTGGGTTTGCTGGAAATTCGGGGTCGCACGGAGCCCTGCGAGGTCCACCGTATCGAATGGCAAGCCGAAATACAGTCAGACTCGTTGACGGTGCGCGCGGCGCTGATTCTTGGAGCCGACGATGCGCATGATGCCGCGGGGCAACCCCGTATTGAATTGTCCTGGCTCGATGCCCACACCGCTTTCACCCAAAACCAGCTGCCGATTTTTCTTGGGCGCGATGCCGAAGCACAGTTCGTCATCGAGGATCCGCGTGTTTCGCGGCGACACGCCAACATCGAATACCGCGCTGGCAAGTTTTACGTCGAAGATGTCAGCAGTTACGGGACGTGGGTACGGTTTTTCGATACGAAGGCCGTGATCGCCTTGCGCAGGCAGGAATGCGTCCTGATGGCCGATGGCGAAATAGCATTGGGTGCACCGTTCGAGGATTTCACCGCGCCAACGGTTCGTTTCAAGTTCGAAACCGGCGGCTCGGCCTCGCCGGCGACCATTGCGCTCGCTGTCAGATCCTCACGGGCCTAGCGCAGTTGACTGACCGCTCAATCCTCTAGCTTCCCGCATTGAATCGAGGCAGCTTTCACATGCTGCCCGCCGTGTCAGGCCGGAATAGCGTCGACGTTGATGCGGTCCCAATGCCTGTGCATCGCCATCGCGGCAACAAGGTCCGTCGAAACCTGACCGTCCAGCACTTTCCGAATGTCGGCGATCAGAACGCCGGCAGTGGGTACAGCAATTTGCTCGGGATTTTTACCCTGGCTGAAACCCAGCGTGGCGAGTAGCTGAACACCTTCATTGACCACACAGATGGTCTTGCAGTGCTTGTAGGCTTCCAGCACAAAATGCACGGCCTCGCCCAAGCCGCATAGATGGGTGACACTGCCTGATCCCCCAGGGATCAACACCGCGTCGAACATGATCGACGGCATGTTGGTAAAGGTATGGTCAACCGGAATCTGTTTGCCACTGACCGTGCTGACGGTACCGAGATGCGGCGCGAGAATTTTGCAGATCGCGCCGGCATCGGCCATATCCAGCTGCAGGCGCTTGACGGCCGGGTAGTCGAAGCCGTCGGAAACCAGGATGGCAATCTTTCTCGTCATGACACTTCCGCCGGGCCGGCCGACCATGCGCAGCGAAGCGTCTTCATCGACCTTGTTCGTGATGCGGTAGTCGCGAAACCCGAGGCGTCCTGCTGCTGCTTTCGGATCAGGGGGGTTGATGCCGAGAGGGGCGGCGACCCGGCTCGCAAGCTTCAGGTCCACATGGGCCAGGTTGTCCACCATACGCTGGCGTATTTCAGGCACCTCCACCTTGGAAAGCTCAAACCGGAAAGCGGCAACGATATGGTCCTTCTCAACGCTGCTCTGGCTGTTCCAGAACAACGTGGCCTGCGAAAAATGATCGTCAAATGACGGACTGCGGCGCCGGATCTTCGGCGACTCCATCGGCTCCGCATAGGAGTGAAATCCCTGCATCGAGCCATCCACCCTGAACTCCGTTCCGTTCCCGAGGGTGTTGGGCTCATAGGCGACTCGCCCCTTGTTGATGGTCTGCCGATGAATGCCGTCGCGCTGGAAGTTGTGCATGGGGCATACGCCGCGGTTGATCGGAATCTCGTGAAAGTTCGCACCACCAAGTCGCGACAACTGTGTGTCGGTGTACGAAAACAGGCGCCCCTGCAGCAGCGGGTCGTTGGAAAAATCGATGCCTGGCACCAGATGGCCGGGGTGAAACGCGACCTGCTCGGTCTCTGCAAAAAAATTGTCCGGGTTGCGGTTCAGCACCATCTTGCCGATGATCTGTACGGGCACCTGGCTTTCGGGAATGAGCTTGGTCGGGTCCAGAATGTCAAAGCCGAGTTCGGCCTCCTTGCCTGCGTCAACGATCTGCACGCCCAGTTCCCATTCCGGAAAGTTGCCGCTTTCAATGGACTCCCAGAGATCCCGCCGGTGGAAGTCGCCGTCCTTGCCCGCGATTTTCTGGGCTTCGTCCCATGCCAGACCATGGACACCGAGTTTCGGCTTCCAGTGAAACTTCACAAAATGGCTGTCGCCCCGCGCGTTGATGAGCCTGAAGGCATGAATGCCAAATCCTTCCATCATCCGAAGGCTGCGTGGCAGCGCCCGATCAGACATGGCCCACATCAGCATGTGGGTGGACTCCGGCATCAGGGAGGCGAAGTCCCAGAAGGTATCGTGCGCGCTGGCCGCCTGCGGCATCCCGTGATGTGGCTCAGGCTTGACGGCATGAATCAGGTCGGGGAACTTGATGGCATCCTGAATGAAGAACACCGGTATGTTGTTGCCCACCAGGTCATAGTTGCCTTCACTGGTGTAGAACTTGACGGCGAACCCGCGCACGTCGCGTACCGTGTCTGCCGATCCCTGTGATCCGGCGACGGTGGAAAAACGCACAAAGACAGGCGTTTCCACCGAAGGGTCCTGCAGGAAGGCGGCACTGGTGTACTGGACCATGGGCTTGTAGACCTTGAAATAGCCATGCGCGCCAGAGCCGCGCGCATGCACCGCTCTTTCGGGAATCCGCTCATGATCAAAATGCGTGATCTTTTCCCGGAGGATGAAATCCTCCAGAAGGGTCGGCCCCCGCAAACCGGCCTTCAGCGAATTGTGATTGTCAGAAAGCTCCAGACCCTGATTGGTGGTCAGGGTTCCTGCGGAACCTTGCGTGAACTGGTCCAGCTGGGCCTTCTTGTCTACGGCCGCATCCATGGATTTTGAACTGGTACTGGTTTTGCGCCTGGTTGCAGACATCGTTGATCCTTGGATTGAAAAAAGAAAGCTTGGATTCGAGGGACAAGAGAGGTGGGAGAGAAGGGCGACCCGATCACCCCCGTTTGTGATCGCAGCAGCCTGCGTGCGCCCGACGGCGACATCACCGAGAACGCCCAGGTCAATAAGGCAGCAACAGGAAGCCGGAAAAGAGCACGGTGGTGACCACCAGCAACTCGATCAGGCGCGTGAGTACATTGAATGAAATCGCTCGCCACGGCGTTGTCGAGACGCGCACGAAGCCGAAAGATCCTCGAATACGAGGACGCCGGCGCAGCTGAGCGGATATTTTCTTCACCCCGTCAACGTTAACGGCCCCGTCGCTGGGCAGCGGTAGCCCCCGACCCTCGCGCGCTGTAAGGGTCGGCCACACATAACGTAAGAATTCCCCTACGGTGCGGCGTTGCAGGCAGGGAGCCTGGAAATGGGGCGTGACGCGGCGACAGGAACCGCCTTTGGTATGTGCCTGCGTAGTACGCCGCCAAACGGCGGGCAAGGCTTTCGCCTACAGCCGCATGATGGCCCTTCCGGCAGTGGCGCCGATGGTGACCCTGTAAATTGGCATCATTATTTCAGTGCCTTTGAAAGCAATCACCAAAAGCGCCTTGAAGACTATTCCATGAAGATCAGAACATTCCTTGTTGAAGACAATAAAACCATCCTCGACAACCTGGTCACCACTCTGGAAGAGTTGGCGCCTGTTGAAACGATTGGAACGGCCGATTCAGAGGACGACGGCGCGGCATGGCTGAACAGCCACAAGGAGCAGTGGGACCTGGCGATTGTTGACCTGTTCCTGAAACGCGGAAGCGGACTCGGGATCCTTGAGGCGTGTAAAACCCGGGCAAGACCCCAGAAGCTTGTGGTTTTCAGCAACTACGCCACCAAGGAAATGCGCCTCAAGTGCGCGCAGCTTGGGGTCGATGCGGTTTTCGACAAATCTACAGAAATCGATGCGTTGGTCAATTACTGCGCGGCCCAAGGCAGAAAGCTTGCCCGACCCACCGAAGTGCATTGAGGATCGTCGCGCCTGAAAGTTCAGCCTTGCTGCTTTAGTCATTCACGCCATTCACGCCACCCAACCCTTTAACTCTTCACGTAACCGAGCCTGGTATTTGTATGCTGGATCCACTGCCTGTCGGGAAGCACGAACCCATCCCCGAGCGTCCACACATCCATCTGGGTGCGCCGGGTAACGAGCCCGTGGTCGAAGGCCGTGCCTCGGGCCAGATGGTCCGCCGTGTGGTGGCCCGACAGCCTGCTGTTTCAGCGCTCCTGGCGATGCTCACGGGCGCTCTCGCGATGGCCTTTGTGCACAATCGTCTGAAGTTGCCAACCGGGGTCAATCACAACTCAGCAAAACGCCGCCTGCGGCAGCTGCGCACGAAACAATCATGATGATCCAGTTCCAATCGGTGCCGCCGCCAGCGCCCGGCACCTATATCCCCAACGAAGTTGATCCGATTCAGGTACCGCCAGGACCCGATCAGCCACCAGAAATCGATGAGCCCCCGCCCGCCGAACCCGTGATTCCTGTCCGTGAGCCTGGGCGACACCTACCTGCGCAGGCACTGGGATCCTGCGCACACCGATAGGTCGAGCTGGCGCGCGCTGCCTGGGACCAAAACACAGGGAATGGTGTTGGAACAATCAGTTCCTCGGTTCCGCACTTTGCTGGCGTTTGTATTCGAGCCGTTTCATGGCAAGGTAGCTGCTGCGGTCAACTTCGTGGAGTTGCTTCGGATACCGTTCGGTCGCGCTGAACCAACGCTCAAGACTCGCCTCCACGCGTTCTTCCTCGGGACTCGCCAGAGATGCCTGGTATGCCTCAATCGCCAGGTAGTAGCGCATGATGTTGCGCTCGGCTGCGCCACGCATCCCGCCGATGAAGGCATTGTCGGCACCTGGCCCGGTTGGCGTGAAGCCAACTTTTCCGCGCCCCACAGTGGCAAGGTAAGTTTGCATCGCCACCCGGCTTGCAATGCCATAGCCGTAGGCGTAACGCAAACGCACAAAAGTCCGGTTTTCGGCCAGCGGCACAGCCTGAAATTCGATACGGTAGTCGCTGGTCCCCAGCGGACCTTTTTCGGAACTCAGGCGAACTGAAAAATAGTCTGGCGCAGCGGCGATCAGCGCATAGTCAAAATCCAGCGCAAACGCATCGCCAAGCTGTTGCGGCGTTTTGCGGCCGATGCTGACTTTCAGACGCGTTGGCGCAGTCGATTGCGCCGCGCGGCAGTACTTGGTGTTGATGTGCAGGATCATCACGTCGCACCAGCGCTGCGGATGACTGAAGGTACGACTGACGGCGGCAAACGGCGAATCAAGAACGGCGTAGACATTTCCTTCCACGACAGAATCGCTCTCCATTGACTCCAGGACCAGCGGCCTGCCAAACGGGTTGTCGGCCAACCGAGCCTTGAGCTCCTGGCTCTTGGCCAGCAAGCCCGTTGCGCCATCGACGGAAGCCTGAGCCCACGCCGAAGACCAGCCGCACAAAGTGACGAGCATCGAAGCGACCACAGTGGGCCCCAGCAGTCTTGGTTTTTCCATTGAAGCAGTTTGCCAGCCAGCAGGGGCCAGTTGGGCACAACGCTGTGTCGTCCTACAAGGAGCTTGGGAAAGGCGCTCAGCCAACCTGATGCTTCGCTAAAAATCAAAGCAGGGCCATAGCCGCCGCAACCCCAACGCCCACTACGATTGAGAGGACGTAACCGACCACGACAGGGCGGCCAACTGATGCACCACCGATCAATGCGGCAATCGATGCCTTCGTCACCATGTTGGAGACAGCGGCAATACCGATTGCAGCGCCTGTAGCAATCACCGCCAAGTTGCCCGCTGCCTGCATCTGCAGCACGGTGATGGTGATCGCGTCGACATCGGCCAGCCCGGAAAGGGTCGCCACCGCGTAGATGCCCGGGTCACCCAGCCACTGCCTGCTTGCCCGGGTCACCACCATCATCACGCCAAGAAACGCGCCGAAGCCGAGTGCCGTACTCAGATCAAACCCCGCAACAGCATCGGCGTCGGCAGCAACATCGCCCGACGTCTGCCGCTTCCACTGCCATAGTCCCATGCCCAGTAGCGCAACGGCCGCACCGACCATTGGGGGGCCCAGCGACCAGGCCAGTGCAGGCTGGAGCGACAGCACGACCACCGTCATCCGAAAGAACATCATGGCGCAGGCCGCCAAAATACCAGCCGCAGCGGCATGGGCAAGCGCTGGCCCTGATCGAGCCCGGCGGGATAGCGTGAGCGTCGCGGCCGTTGAAGAGGCGAGCCCACCAAGCACACCGGTCCAGAAAATACCGCGTTGGGGTCCCGTAAACCGGATCGCGATATCGCCACACAGGGACAGTCCGGCGATCAGGACAACCGCCCACCACAGACGATAGGGATTGAGCGCTCCGTAGGGGCCGTAGCCGGCATCTGGCAGCAGAGGCAGGACGACCAGCGACAGGACGAGCAGCTGCAGTGCCGCGCTGAGCTCCCGGTGCTGCACGAGGCGCAGCCAGCGATGCAGCGTTGGCCGGAGATCAAGCAGCATCGCGACCATGACCGCAGCCCCGACCGCAATGGCGGGTTGGCCCACACCGGCCAATGCGCCCAACGCGTAGGTCATCAGGGCGGCGACAGCGGTTGTGGCGCTCAAGTTGCCATGGATCCGAACGCCTTCCCGATAAGACACGGTTGTGAGAAGAGACAAACCCGCGAGCCCTGCGGCCACAGGCCAAGGGCCGAGTGATTCACGCAAGGCGCCCAGCACACCGCCCAGAAAGCCGAACAGGGCGAACGTCCGCAATCCCGCAACCCGACTCCCGGCAGCGCCTTCACGCTCACGCCAGCCGCGCTCTAGGCCAATCAAAACCCCGACGGCAAGTGCGCCAGCCAGAGCAGCGATGCTGGAAGTCAGAGGAGCAGACATCGGAATCGGGAGCATCCTTGCATGGCTGTGACATGTTGGGGAGAATTTTCAGACGGATGCCGCGAGCAAGCTTGATCTGGAGCAATACCGGTTCGATTGCATGAAAACACCATCCGCTGGCTACGTTCGTCCTGAGACCCATCCGAGTCACTTAACATAATATACATCGT
>NCGI01000517.1 GCA_002256925.1 Polaromonas sp. 28-63-22 | reverse complement strand
GTCCCACACGGCCAGCGCACCGGCCGCATGCGCAGCGGCGGTGATCGATGGCATGTCGTGCATGGCGCCGGTCCGGTAGTTGACGTGGGTGAGCATCAGCACGGCGACGTCGGGGGTCAGCGCGGCCGTGATGTCGCCCGGCTCGACCAGGTGCAGTCGCAGCCCGCGTTCGCGGCACAGCGCCTCGGCGATGTAGAGGTCGGTCGGGAAGTTGCTGCGTTCGCTCACCAGCACCCGGCGAGTGGGTGCGTCCACCGCAGCCATGGCCAAAGCGGCGCTGAGCACCTTGTAGAGATTGATCGAGGTGCTGTCGGTCGCAACCGCCTCGCCCGGCGCGGCGCCGATCAATGGCGCAATCTTGTCGCCCAGTCGCTGCGGCAAATCAAACCAGCCCGCGCTGTTCCAGGAGCGGATCAGGCCTTCACCCCATTCCTCGGTCACAGTCTGCGCCACGCGCGCTGCCGTGGTTCGGGGCAGTACGCCCAGCGAGTTGCCGTCAAGGTAAATCACGCCGGCAGGCAGCTTGAACTGATCGCGCAGATCGCGCAGCGGGTCTTGCGCATCGAGGGCGCGGCAATCTTGCAAAGTGAGGGTCATGACGGCGGAATTCCCGGATCGGTTTTACGCACTCGCCCCTGTGGGGAGAGGGTGGAGGTGAGGGGCCAGTTCACGAAGAATGGCGCGCACCGGCGAAGCGTCAGCGCGCATCAGCCTGAGCGGCAGGGCGATCAGCTCATAGTCGCCTTCGGGCACGTCGTCGAGCACCAGGTTTTCAAGCACGCGCAGGCCATGCGCCAGCAACTGGTGATGGCTTGGTAAATCCTGGCTGGTGGCCGGGTCAACGCTGGGCGTGTCGATGCCGACAAGCGCTATGTTTTTTGTAGCTAGCAGCGCAAGCGTTTCCTGGGCTACAGCCGTAAACGATGCCCAGGACTGGCTGGCGGCGCGCGCCGTGCGCAGCAGCACGCGTGGCGGAAGGTTTTCCAGCGCGTGGGCGATGTGCGCGGGAAGCACCAGCGGCCCGCAGTCGATGCAGT
>NCGI01000091.1 GCA_002256925.1 Polaromonas sp. 28-63-22 | reverse complement strand
TAATCGAGTTGACTGTAATGCTGTTGTGATTTCATGCGACACCCTACTGGATTTGATTTCGGAGGTGTTGCACTTCAGATTTGAGAGCGCCCTGGGCTGTGAGGCGATTAGACTTTGATCATGGCGGCTGCCCGGCTGTTGCTGCCAGGCGCAGGTCGGCTTGGTAAAAGGCGCAACCCGTGTCGTGGTCAAGTTATTTTGGACCGGTCAGGCGGTGGCCCGATGCGTGAACCAGCGAACCCCGGCGAAAGGCGAAAATGATCCCATGACGCCCAACACACCGCTCGCGTTCCAGCCCCTGACGGGCCTCTACGAACCGTCAGCCATCCAGCAGTTGCCCGATGGGCGGTTCCTGGTGGTCGAGGACGAGAAAAATCATTCCTTCAGCCTGGTCAGCCTCAGCGCCAACGGGGATGTGACCAGCCAATCCCTCGGCCCGGCGTGGTTCCACGGCGGCGAGCCGATCTGGAAGCTGGACGATCTGGAGGGACTGGCGCTGGACGGCGCCGGCTACCTGTACGCCATCACTTCACATTCCCGCGACGACGAGGGCGATGAACAGAAGGGGCGTGAAAAACTGGCGCGGTTTCGCATTGAAAAAGACCGCGTGGCTGAAGCCGTGGTGGTGAGCGGGCTCAAGCGTGCGCTGGTGGCCGCGCACCCGGTGCTGGCGGCTGCAGCGCAGGTGCGTGAGGCCAAGTCGGGCGCAGGCCTGAACATCGAGGCGCTGGAGACCACGCCCGACGGGCAGCGGCTGTTGATAGGCTTTCGCAGCCCGCTGCAGGGCAACCAGGCCATCATCGCCAGCGTTGAAAACCCGGCGGCGGCGTTCGACGCCGGAGCGGTGCCGCAAATTTCAAACACGTTGCAGACGCTGGATCTGGGCGGGCAGGGGATTCGCGGCATGTCTTACGTCGCTGCGTTGAACGGCTACCTCGTCATCAGCGGCCCGGCTTCGCGCGCGGACGCGGCGTTCGGCCTGTGGTTCTGGAACGGCGAGGCCAGTGCGCCGGCGCGCCGCGTCACGGTTCCCGGCCTGGCGGGATTCGAGCGCGCAGAAGGCGTGTGCCCGGCCGTCATCGATGGCGTTGCGAAAATCGTCATCGTCAGCGACGACGGCAACCGCAAGCAGGGGCGCTTTGCGCAATTCGTGATGCTGGATCTGGCGCAACTGCAAATGGCGGTCTGAACTGACCGGCGGGTGCCGGTATCTGATCCGGCACACGCTATGAATTTAGTAGCTGCTCGCGCAGTTAATACAAGGGCTACAGGCCTAAAACGCTTAAGAAACCGTCAAAAACTACATCTTCGACTGAAACACCAGCCCGGCATGCTCGCGCAGCGCGTGGAACTTGATTTTCGGCCATTGCTGCTCCACCGCGCGCAAGGTGGCGCTGTGATCGACCAGCAGCGTCGGCGCATCGACGGCGTCGAGTGCGACGCGGTGCGCGTTGGCATCCATGAATTTTTTCAGCTCATTCGGGTCATCACACGTCACCCAGCGCGCCAGGTTGAAGTTGCTGGCCATGATGCGTGCCTTGACGCCGTATTCATGCTCCAGCCGGTGCGCGACCACTTCGAACTGCAGCTGCCCGACGGCGCCGAGCAGCAGCAGCGAACCGGCAATCGGCCTGAAGACCTGAATCGCACCCTCTTCGCCGAGCTGCGTCAGGCCGGCGCGCAACTGCTTGCTGCGCAGCGGGTCGGCGACTTCGACGGCGCGAAACATCTCGGGCGCGAAGAAGGGCAGGCCGGTGAACTGCAGCGCTTCGCCTTCGGTCAGCGTATCGCCCAATTGCAGCACGCCGTGATTCGGAATGCCGATGATGTCGCCGGCGAAGGCGGTGTCGAGCAGCTCGCGGCGCTGGCTCATGAAGCTGACCACTGTATTCGGCCGCAGCTCCTTGCCGCTGCGCACGACTTTGAGGCGCATGCCGCGCGTGAACTCGCCGCTGGCGACGCGCAGGAAGGCGATGCGGTCGCGGTGCGCCGGGTCCATGTTGGCCTGGATCTTGAACACGACGCCCGAGAATTTTTTCTCTTCCGGATGCACCACGCGCTGAATGGCGGTGCGGTCCCCCGGCGCGGGTGCCAGGTCCACCAGCGCGTCGAGCACTTCCTGCACGCCAAAGTTGTTGATGGCCGAGCCGAAGAACATCGGGGTTTGTTTGCCAGCGAGGAACAACGCGCGGTCAAATTCGGGCGTGGCGCCGGCGACGAGCTCAATCTCACCCTGGGCCTGTTCGTATTCGGCGCCGAAGCGTTTGGCGGCCTCGGCGTTGTTCATGCCGGCCAGAATTTCATCGTCGCCACCGGCTTTTTCTTCGCCGGGGCTGAAGACGCGCATGCGGTCTTCGCGGCGGTCATAGACGCCGTGAAACAGCTTGCCCATGCCGACCGGCCAGGTGAAGGGCACCACGGCCATGCCGAGTTCACGCTCGATCTCGTCCATCACGCTCATCGGGTCCTGCACTTCACGGTCCATCTTGTTGACGAAGGTCAGGATGGGCGTGCCGCGCGCCCGGCACACCTGAAGCAGGCGCCGGGTTTGCGGCTCGACGCCGTTGGCGGCGTCGATCACCATCAGCGCAGCGTCCACGGCCGTCAGCACGCGGTAGGTGTCTTCGGAAAAGTCCTGGTGGCCGGGTGTGTCGAGCAGGTTGATCACGCAGTCGCGGTATTCCATCTGCATGACCGACGACGCAACGGAAATGCCGCGCTGCTTTTCGATCTCCATCCAGTCGGATGTGGCGTGGCGCGCGGCCTTGCGGGCCTTGACGCTGCCGGCAATCTGGATGGCACCCGAGAACAGCAGCAGCTTTTCCGTCAGCGTGGTTTTGCCCGCGTCGGGGTGGGAGATGATGGCGAAGGTGCGGCGGCGCTTGACCTGTTTGGCGATTTCGGTGGCGGCGGGCGTATCTGACAGGGCAGCAGACGGGGCGGGGGACAGGGCTTGAGACATAGCCGCTGATTATCGGTGACCGGGCGCGCCCGGCGGCCTGTCAGGGTTGCCGGGCGAACCGTGGCTGGCGAACACCGTCGATTTCCACGTCTTCATTGAACATTGCGGCGGGCCGCACCCATAAACCCTGCTCGCCGTACAAGGCGCGGTAAAGTGTCATCGGTTCCAGATTTTCGCTGTGCCGTACCGTGCCGACAACCTGGTAGAGCAGGCCCTTGTAGTGGCGGTACAGTCCGGGAGGGGTTTCGATCAGCGGAGGGAGTTCAGTGCTCATCAACAAGATTGTCGTGCAACAGGGCGATGTGGCCATGCGTGAATCGGGTTTCACCGGGAAGGCCCCGCAGGGCGGGCGGGCTCAGCCAGTGCAGGCCGGTCACGCGCGGGTTCGCTGGATGCGTCTGCCGGCGGTCGCCTACGCGTGGGTCGCGGGTTGCCTGCTGCTGTCGCTCGCCATGGCTGGCTGGGTCGGCTTTCACGTGGCCCGCGGCGAGCCCGGCCGGGCCTACCTCTGGCTCGGTCTGGTTGCGGCCGTTTTGTTATGGGCGGGACTCGCTGCGCTGGCGCGGCAGCTCGAAGACACGCCGGGGGTGCTGGTGACGCGCGATGACGCACCTGCGCTGTTTGAGGCGATGGACCGGCTTCGGGACAAGCTCAAAGGCCCGCCGATTGAACGTGTTCTGCTCGATACGCAGTTCAGCCTTGGTATTCGCCGTACCCGCAGGTTCGGTCGTTTCGGCGGAGCAAGCAACTGCCTGACGATTGGCTTGCCCTTGCTGCTGGCGCTTGACCGGCGTCGTCTGCTGGCCTTGCTGGCGCACGAATATGCCCGATTTCATAACGCTCGCGGCGCGCTGGCACCGTGGCTCGACCGGCGCTTGTTGCGCCTGCGCGCGCGCCTCGGGCCGGCGAGAAACCTCGCCCGGACGCGGCGGGAAAGGGTTCATGCCGACAGAATCGCCCGCAAACTCCTGGGGCGCCATGTAGCGGCTGCGGCGCTGATTGAATTTACGGTGAAGGCCGAGTGGATCAAGCGTGAGTTCTGGCCGTCCCATTGGCGTGCGGCTGCGGCCAGCATGACACCGATGGCGCCGTATGCGGCCATGCGCGTGCTGGCACTGACGCCGCCCCACGAAGACTTCGCGCAGGAGGTGCTGAGGCAGTCGCTGGCGCTGCCCGGCAATCCGAAAGACGGCATTTCACCGCTGCGCGAACGCCTGGACGCCTTGCGGGCGGGCAGGCAGTTGCCGCTTTGGTCGTCCAGCCAGGCCATAACCCTGCTCGGCACGCGGGGACCGCAATGGCTGGCCGAGTTTGACCGGCAATGGTGCCGCGACAACGTAGCCGAATGGCGCTTGCACCGGGCTTACCTGGCCCGTGTCAGGGCGCGCGGGCAGTTTCTCGCGGGACGCTTCAGGGAGAGTTCGGCCGACGAACTGATCGAAATCGCCGAGTTGATGCGCCGCCTTGATGTGGACGCCGACGTGCGGAGCCTGTACGAGCGCATTCTTCAACTGGCACCGGGCCACGCAGGTGCGTTGTGCGGGCTGGTGCAGTGCCTGCCCGACGCCGAGTGGAAATTGCGCGTCGCCTGCGCGAGCAGTCTGTTCGACGCCAGTGAGTCTCACCGATGCTGGGCCAGTCGCGCTGCCGTGATGACGCTCGAAAAATATGCCCCTCCAGGCAGCAGCGATGCCGAACTTCAGCGCTGGCGTGAGCGGCGCGAGGCGGCCGAAGACATGGAGCGCGGGGCGACCCGTGAACTCGCTGAATCGCCGTTCTTCGCATCGATAGAGCCCGGCGACCTCAAGGAGTTTGAAAAAGGTGAACTGCTGTCGCGCCTGGCGCGGTGCCCGCCGGTTGCCCGGGCCTGGCTGGTGCGCAAGCGTCTCACCGGGTTCGGGAGTCGGCGCTGCTACATTGTTTTTCTCGATTTGCCGGGCTTGAGCGATGAGCGGCGTCATCAGGTGTGCCGTGAGCTGGAAAGCACGCTGGAGCTGCCGGGTTTGACGCTGGCCGTAGGGGCGGGCCGCACCCCCACGCTGGCTGAAATCAGGCGCCAGGCCTTCGATCCCGTTTACGAACGCGCGCGTTAACGGGCGCTGGCCGCGAGATCAGTCGGGTGTTCGAGGGGTGGGGTGGGACAATGGCGTCATGCATCCCAAAACCCTTTTAGACAGTTGTGCCGAGCTACTCCGGCAGGTTCTCCGATTTGATCATCCTGCCGACATGGTGTTGTCGCGCTATTTCCGTGAGTTTCGCCTTGGACCGCGCGAGCGCGCCACGCTGGCAGAAACCATCTACGGTGTGCTGCGCAAAAAGAACCTCTACACCTACCTTGCGCAGCATGGCAGCGGGCCGCTCGAGCGGCGACTCTCGATTCTGGGTTTTGCCGGTCCCCGCGACTTCCTGCTGGGCGCACTGAGCGACCAGGAAAAAGACTGGCTGGCCCGCTGCGACCAGGTCAAGCCGTCTGATTTGATGGAGCTGCATCGCCACAATCTGCCGCAGTGGCTGGTCGAGCCCCTGAAAGAGCAGCTCGGTGATGATTTCTGGCCCCTCGTGGACAGCCTCAATGCGCCGGCAGGGCTCGACATGCGCGTCAATACGCTCAAAGACAAGCGCGCCGACATCCAGAAGGAACTGGCCAAGGCCGGTCTCAAAACCGTGGCGACGCCTTATTCGCCCTGGGGCTTGCGGCTGGCCGACAAGTCGCAGCTGGGCAAGCTCGACGCGTTCACGCGTGGCGCGATTGAGGTGCAGGATGAGGGCTCGCAGCTGCTGGCGTTGCTCGTCGATGCCAAACGCGGTGAAATGGTGGTTGATTTTTGCGCCGGCGCAGGAGGCAAGACGCTGGCGCTGGGCGCGTCCATGCGCAACACGGGCCGGCTGTATGCGTTTGACACGTCGGCACACCGGCTTGATGCCCTCAAACCGCGGCTGGCGCGCAGTGGCTTGTCCAACGTGCATCCGGTAGCCATTGCCCATGAGCGCGATGACCGTATCAAGCGTCTCGCCGGCAAGATCGACCGCGTGCTGGTCGATGCGCCGTGTTCGGGTCTGGGCACCCTGCGCCGGAACCCCGACCTGAAGTGGCGCCAGAATCCGAAGGCAATTGAGGAACTGACGGCCAAGCAGACGGCGATTTTGCAAAGCTCGGCGCGGCTGCTCAAACCGGGCGGTCGGCTGGTCTACGCAACCTGCAGCGTGCTTCGCCAGGAAAACGAGGGCATCGCGGAGGCCTTCACGGCTGCCAATAAAGATTTCCAGCTGCTTGAAATCGGACCCTTGCTCACCCATCTAGGGGTGGAGCATTCAGAGCAACTATGCCGCGAATCCTATTTGCGGCTGTGGCCGCACCTGCACCACACGGATGGATTTTTTGCTGCTGTGTGGCAAAAACTCTGATTTCCATGCGGAATGTTGGTGTTTTTAAAGCTCTTTTAGGAGCTTTTGCTGGTTTTTAAGATCTCTTGTGTTGATACGGGTTAATGCTGCTGATTTTTCATTGATCGGTTTATAATGAGAGGCTATCTGTTGCAGCATCTCAGGACTTGTGTGGTAAAGCGGTGCGCAGAACGACTGAAAGATTTTCATGATATTTTTTGATGCCGCCATTGACTGGCTGGCTCACGGACTGTTGGCTGCCAGCTGGTGGCAAATAGTGCTTTACGCGTTGGTGACGACTCACATCACTATCGCCAGTGTCACCATCTATCTGCACCGCCACCAGGCGCACCGTGCGATGGACCTGCACGCCATTCCGGCACATTTTTTCCGTTTCTGGCTCTGGCTGGGCACCGGGCAGGTGACCAAGGAATGGGTTTCCATCCATCGCAAGCACCACGCCAAATGCGAGACTGCGGAAGACCCCCACAGCCCGCAGGCGCATGGCATCAAGACCGTGTTCTGGAAAGGCGCTGAACTTTACCGCGCCGAGAGCAAAAATCTGGAAACCATGGTCAAGTACGGCCACGGCACCCCGAACGACTGGATCGAGCGCAATCTCTACACCCGCTTCAGCTGGCAAGGCGTCGGCCTGATGATGATCATCAACCTCGCGCTCTTCGGTGCTGCGGGTCTGGCGGTTTGGGCGGTGCAGATGATCTGGATTCCTGTGACGGCGGCCGGCATCATTAACGGCATCGGTCACTACTGGGGTTACCGTAATTTCGAGGCGCCTGACGCCAGCACGAACATTTCGCCGTGGGGCATCATGATCGGCGGCGAAGAGCTGCACAACAATCACCACACCTACCCGACGTCGGCGAAGTTTTCAGTCAAGCCCTACGAGTTTGATATCGGCTGGGTCTACATTCGTGCGATGGAAAAAGTTGGTCTGGCCACCGTGAAGAAAGTGCCGCCCAAGCTTCAGCTCGGCGCGATCAAGCCTGTCGCCGACGAGAAAACGCTGGAAGCCCTGATTGCCCACCGGTATGAAGTCATGGCTGGCTTTGCGCGCGCACTGCGTCATGCGGGGCGGGCTGAAATTGAAATGCTCAAGGCGAAGAAGGCCGATGCTTCCGTGCTTCGTGCGGCCAACCGCTGGTTGCACCGTGATGACGACAAAGTGCCGGCCACAGCCCGCCTGCACGTGGCGCAGGCCCGTGCCGAGCATCCCGTGCTCGACAAGATGGTCACCATGCGCGAAGAGCTGCGCCAGATGTGGCTTTCGACATCCGCATCACGCGAACAGCTCGCTGTGGATCTTCAGGCCTGGTGCCACCGCGCCGAGGAAAGCGGTATTGCAGCGCTGCGCGAGTTCTCGATGAAGCTGCGCGCCGCCCGTACCTGATCTCTCTGGAGCCGGGCTCTATGCCCTGAGTTCCCGATCAAGCCGTTACAGCGTCTTCGCTGCAGCGGCTTTTTTCATGGGTGGTGCGGGTTGATGGCTGCGCCGCCGTATGCCGATGGTCGCTGTTGGCCAATTCTGGAAGTTGCGGCCGGGCCAGGCGGCCAGGCAACGCGTCACCGCAGAGCTTTCCCGGTTCGTGGCATCCATAGACGGCGCGCATCACTCCTATTCGGGTAAGTTGCGCTGCTGGCGCCAGCAACAGGTGCCTGCACGGCGTTGCTATTGGCAGCCGAGACCAGACCGTGGATAAAAAAGAGGTCGAAAGGGGCACAAAAAAACCCGCCGGAATGGGGCGGGTTTTTTGAGGTGCAACCAGCTACCGCTGCTGCAAATCGGCTGAATTACTTCAGCTTGATTTCCTTGTATTCCACATGCTTGCGTGCTTTGGGATCAAATTTCATGATCAGCATTTTGTCAGGCGTGGTTTTCTTGTTTTTGGTGGTCGTGTAGAAATGACCCGTGCCGGCAGTCGATTCCAGCTTGATTTTTTCGCGTGCGCCTTTAGCCATGTCTTTTCTCCTTAGACTTCACCGCGGGCACGAAGGTCCACCAGGACCGCATCAATGCCTTTTTTGTCGATAAGACGCAAACCGGCTGTGGTGATGCGCAGGCGCACCCAACGGTTCTCGGTTTCGACCCAGAAGCGGCGGTACTGCAGGTTAGGCATGAACCGGCGCTTGGTTTTGTTGTTGGCGTGAGAAACCTTGTTTCCCACCATCGGGCCTTTGCCCGTTACCTGACAGACGCGTGCCATGAGCACTCTCCGTAAAAAAATGAAATCGGATGCTGGAAGCCTTTGGGAGCTTGCAGCCAAGCCTCAAATTAACGCGTGCCATGAGCACTCTCCGTAAAAAAATGAAATCGGATGCTGGAAGCCTTTGGGAGCTTGCAGCCAAGCCTCAAATTATAGCCTGAAAATGACCAAAGACCAACTGCCATCCCGGCCGATGGCAAATGCTGGCTCCCTTGCACCGGCAGACTGTCCTGCCACGCGCAAAAAGCCACGCCCAGGCAGGCTCTTGAGGTTCAGTCAGGCGCTTTGCTCAAGAAAACGCTGTGCGTCAAGTGCAGCCATGCAGCCCGTGCCGGCGCTTGTGATGGCCTGGCGGTACACATGGTCCTGTACGTCGCCCGCCGCAAAAACACCTGGAATGCTGGTCATGGTGGCAAACCCTTGCAACCCGGTTTTGGTGATGATGTAGCCATCCTTCATATCAAGCTGACCGGCAAAAATATCGGTGTTGGGTTGATGACCAATAGCGATGAAGCAGCCCTTCAGCGCCAGATCGTGGGTGCTGTCGCTTTTTGTGCTTTTCAGCCGCACGCCTGTCACGCCCGACGCATCACCGAG
>NCGI01000090.1 GCA_002256925.1 Polaromonas sp. 28-63-22 | reverse complement strand
GCCGGACGTCACCACCAGGTGGATGAAATGCAGCTTGGCCACCACGTCGCGCGGCAGCACGAAGGGGTAAAAGTCCGGCTGGCCCATGCTGCGCGACATCTCATTGAGCATGGTCGTCAGGCGTGTCCAGTGGTTCAGGAAAGCCAGAAACTGCCCGGCCCCCGCATGCTCGGGCTGGTACACGGCGTCAAGCGTGAAGGGCGTGAATTCAAGATCGAACTGCTCCACGCTGAGGCCGAAGCTCAGCGCCGTGTCCACCGTGTCGCGCATGTGCAGGTAGTGCGCCCAGCATTCGGCCCAGTCTTCCCACGGGTGCGTGCTGGCGTAGGCGCTGACGAAGTGCAGCGGCCAGTCGGGCGGCGGGCCTTCTTCGTAGTTGCGCTGGAGCGCTGCCGGGTAGTCGGCGGTTTCGTCGCCAAAAAGCTGGTGAAACCCTTCCATCCAGGGCGTGCCGGCCACCAGGCGGTCCCAGTAGTAATGTCCCACCTCATGCCGGAAATGCCCCAGCAGCGTGCGGTACGGCTCGTGCATCGCCTTGCGCACGGCTTCGCGCTTGGCATCGTCGGCTTCGTCGATGTTCAGGGTGATGAGGCCGGTATCGTGCCCGGTCATGACATGCGGGCCGTTGACCGGCGAGCGTAAAAAATCAAACATCAGGCCGCGTTGCGGGTCTTCGCTGATGCGCGACGCCACCGGCAGCCGCAGCGTGATCAGCGACGACACCAGCCGGCGCTTGGCCAGCTCGACCAGGCCCCACAGGTAGCCGTTGTCGGGCTGGGCCGGATCGGCAAGGTCGGGAATGGTGCGGTTCAACCGGCAGGCGCGGCACATGTCCATCGGGTCGTGCGCGGCCACCAGCCAGTTGCATGAGGCGGGCGTGGACAGGTTGAGGCAGCGCCTGTACAGCGGCGCGCCCGTCTCATCGCCTGCTGCGACTGCCGGTGGTGGTTCGGCGGGCGGGCTGGCTGCGCCGGAGCTGCCGGACTGCTGGCCCGGGATGTCCTGCAGCAGCGGCGGGGTGGGGTTGTCGGGCGGGGGCTCCGAGGGGGCCGGGTCGCCCGCGTCAGATCCGCTGGCGGCAAGGGAGACCGTTTGCGGTTGCCACGGCTGCCACAGCGCGATGCCCTGCGCCGGGTCGCCGGTGCCATCGGCGGGCATCAGCGACAGCAGCAGGGCGCGTTCGCAGTCGTAGCCCAGCGGCGTGCCGCAGGCCAGGCATTTGCTGTTGCGAAAGAAAACCGGCTGCCCGCACTGGCAGCGGTAGTTGCGCCCGGCCATCAGCGGAAGCGGTGCGGTGGCAGGGTGAAGGGACAGGTTGGAAGACAAACGGGCCTCAGGGCATGTGCATGCGGCAGGGGTGTGATCGGTCGCCGCAGAACTCCAGCGACCATCGGTAAAGTTTGCCACCGCGTGGCTGGCGGTGCATGCGCGGCCGCCGCGTGGGCGTGTAAGCGCGGGCCGACATCAAGGGCGGGCGCAGGGGGCGATGCCGCGCTTGCTTTTATGATCGGGTCATTCGCAACCCTCCCCAAGGAAACCATGCCCACCTACCACGTCGAAATGATGGAAGGCCGCACCCTCGAACAGAAGAAAAAGCTCGTCGCGGCGATCACCCGCGTGAGCGTTGAAATTCTCGGGGGCCAGAGCGAATCGGTGGACGTCATCATCACCGACATCAAGCGCGAAAACTGGGCCACCGGCGGCAAGCTGTGGTCCGAGCCCCGGGACTAGGGCCCTGGCGCCGCCTTGTCTTGAGCCATCCTTCCTCGCTCACGGACCTGCAGGCACGCTACGGCCCGCGCTACCGCTGGCTGCTGCTGCTGTCGGTCATGCTCGGCACCATGGCGTCGATCATGTCGTCCACCATCGTCAATGTGGCGATTCCCGACATGAGCCGCTATTTCATCCTGGGCCAGGAGCGCGCCCAGTGGGTCACCTCGGGCTTCATGGCGGCGATGACGGCCTCGATGCTGACCACGCCGTGGCTGCTGAGCCGGTACGGCTACCGGCGAACCTATGTCGGCACCATGCTGGTCTTGATGGCGGGCGGCGTGGTCGGTGGCCTGGCCAACAGCTTTGGCCTGGTGCTGGGTGCCCGCGTGGCCGAGGGGCTGGCGGCCGGGATCGTGCAGCCGATTCCGGCCATCATCATCATGCGGGCGTTCGCGCCGCACGAGCAGGGCCGGGCCAGTGGCCTGTTTGGCATGGGCGTGGTGCTGGCGCCGGCACTTGGCCCCAGCGTGGGCGGCGTGCTGGTCGATCTGTTCGGCTGGCGCTCGATTTTTTTCATGGTCGTGCCGCTGTGCCTGCTGTCGCTGTGGATGGCGTTTCGTTATGTCCCCACCACCTCGCCCGGCGGCCTGGCGGCCAACCGGCAGGGAGCGGCGCTCGACTGGCGCGGCCTGCTGCTGGGCACCACCGGCACGCTGTGCCTGCTCAACGGCATGGTGGCGCTGCGCAGCGGCAGTGCGGTGCAGGCGGGCGTTTTGCTGACTGCGGCGGTCGCTGCGCTACTGGTGTTTGTCGCCTGGCAACGCCGCCTGGCTGCGACCGGCCGCACGCCGCTGATGAATCTCGCGCTCTTTGCCAGCACGCCGTTCGCCATGGGCAGCGTGGTGGCCTTCATTTACGGCATTGCCCTGTTCGGCTCGACCTACCTGCTGCCGGTTTACATGCAACTCGGCCTCAAGCTGTCGGCCTCGCATGTCGGCACCATCTTGCTGCCGGCCGGCTTCGTGCTGGCGGTCACGATTGCCCTGGTGGGGCGGCTGGCCGACAGGCAACCCACCTGGCTGCTGGTCAGCATCGGGCTGGCCCTGCTGGCCCTGTCGTTTGCGCTGATGGCCACCATCACGCTCGCCTCTGCCCTGTGGGTGCTGGTGATCTGGGCCACGCTGGGGCGTATCGGGCTGGGCTTCATTCTGCCGTCGCTCAACCTTGGCTCGCTGCGGCCGCTGCCCGACAACCTGCTGTCCCAGGGCTCCAGTGCCATCAACTTCCTGCGCATGCTGGGCGGCGCCATCGGTGTCAGCCTGTGCGGCATCGTGCTGGAATGGCGCCTGGCCGCGCACGGTGACACGCTGACCAATGCAGCCAGCAGCCCGGCCCGGCTGGCCGCATTCAACGAGTCCTTCTTCATGCTCGCCGGGCTCTGCGCGCTGGCGCTGGTGGCGGCGTGGCGCCTGCGGGTGGCGCCGCCTGGCGCGGCCGCGCGGCCGGCAAACCAGGAGGTGACCTAGCCATGTGCCAGCTGCTCGGCATGAACTGCAACGCCCCGACCGACGTGACTTTCAGTTTTCGCGGCTTCGCGCAGCGTGGCGGCAACACCGACCACCACGAAGACGGCTGGGGCATTGCATTTTTTGAAGGCGAAGCCGGTGCTGAAGGCGCGGGTGACGACAAGGGCTTGCGCCACTTCGTTGATCACCAGAGCGCCTGCGACTCGCCGGTGGCCGCGCTCATCAGCCACTACCCGATCAAGAGCCGCAACGTCATCGCGCATATCCGCAAGGCCACGCAGGGGCGCGTGGCGCTTGAAAACTGCCACCCGTTTGTGCGCGAGCTGTGGGGCCGTTACTGGGTGTTTGCGCACAACGGCGATCTGAAGGATTTTTCGCCGCGCCTGCACGGCAGCTTCAGGCCGGTGGGCACCACCGACAGCGAACGCGCGTTCTGCTGGATCATGCAGGAGCTGGCCAAGTCGCATGCCAACGTTCCGAGCATCGCCGAGCTGGGCATCACGCTGCGCGAACTGGCCGCGCAGATCGCACCGCACGGCACCTTCAATTTTCTACTTAGCAACGGCCAGGCATTGTGGGCCCACGCCTCGACCCGCGCCGATTCATCGGGTCTGTACTACGTTGAACGCCAGCACCCGTTCGCACATGCCACGTTGAGCGACGAAGACCTGAGCGTCAACTTTGCCGAGCACACCCGCCCGTCGGACCGCGTGGCGGTCATCGTGACGGCGCCGCTGACCACCAACGAAAGCTGGACCGCCTTTGAACCGGGTGCGCTGAAAGTGTTTGCGGGCGGCGTGCTGACAGGCGCGTGATGGCCGTCAATCCAGCACCGCCTGCTCCAGCGCTTCGAGAAACATCGCCGCGACGTCAAAGCCGGTCTGGTCAAAAATCTCCTGAAAACAGGTCGGACTGGTCACGTTGATTTCGGTCACGTAGTCACCGATCACGTCAATGCCCGCTAGCAGCAGGCCGCGCGCGGCCAGCACCGGGCCGATGGCATCGGCAATTTCAAGGTCGCGCTCGGACAGGGGCTGCGCCACGCCCAGCCCGCCTGCCGCCAGGTTGCCGCGCACCTCGCTGCCTTGCGGAATGCGCGCCAGGCTGAAAGGCACCGCCTCCCCGCCAATCACCAGCACGCGCTTGTCGCCCTTCACGATGTCGGGCAGAAACTTTTGCACCATCACGCTCTGCGCGCCGTTTTTGTTCAGCGTTTCGGTGATGCTGCCCAGGTTCAGGCCGTCTTCCCTGACGCGGAAGATACCCATGCCGCCCATGCCGTCGAGCGGCTTCAGAATAATGTCCTTGTGTTCGGCGTGAAAGCGCTTGATGTCGCCCGCGTCACGCGTCACCAGCGTCGGGCCGATGAACTGCGCGAACTCCATGATGGCGAGTTTTTCAGGGTGGTCGCGCAGCGCGCGCGGCTTGTTGAAGACCCTGGCGCCTTCGCGTTCGGCCTGTTCCAGCAGATGCGTGCTGTAGAAGTATTCGCTGTCGAAGGGCGGGTCCTTGCGCATCAGCACCGCGTCGAATGCGCTCAGCGGCTGCGGCCGCTCGTTCGGGTGCGCCTGTTCGGCCGTGTACCACGCACCTTCGCCGTCCGCCTTGCCGGTCAGTGTGATGTCACGCACGAACGCAGTGACCTTTTCACCCTGTTGCCAGCGGATGTCCTGCGGGCCGCAGACCGCCAGCGTGTGACCGCGCTGCTGCGCCTCGCGCATCATCGCAAAGGTCGTGTCCTTGTAGATCTTGAAGGTTTCCAGCGGATCGGTGATGAAGAGAATTTGCATGGGCGGGTCAGGGTTTCGACAAGGTGGAATCGGTGGCGAGGGTGCGTGGCTGCCAGGATTGGCGCACGTTGCCGTATTGTTCTACAAAGTGCGCCAGCGCGTCCGCCAGCAACGCCACATCAAGCAGCATGCTCATTCTGGCAGGGTTGCGCGGTGCGCCCGGGGCCGGCGGGCACCGGCAAAGACTCGATACATCCTCGCTGGCATCGCCCCGGCGGGTGGGGTATGGTCACGGTCCCTGTCAACCCGGTCACCCCCAACTTCAGGAGTCAGTCATGCGCCCACGTACCCCGTTCGTTCTCGTGTCACTGTCTGCGCTGCTGGCTGCCTGCGCGCCCACGGCGCCCCGTCCCGCAAACGCGGGCGCGGCTGCGAGCCCGATGAGTTTTTTTGTAACCAGCGTGAACCCGGGCAAGGGCGCAGACTTGGGCGGACTGGCCGGCGTCGATGCGTATTGCCAGAAGCTTGCCACGTCGGCCGGCGCAGGCGGCAAGAACTGGCGCGCCTACCTCAGCACCACGGCCAGCGGCGGTGCGGCGGCGGTCAACGCGCGTGACCGCATTGGCCGTGGGCCGTGGCAAAACGCCAAAGGCCTGATGGTCGCGACCAGTGTGGATGACCTGCACGGCCCGAACAACAAGCTCAGCAAGCAGAATTCACTCACCGAAAAAGGCGAGGTCGTCAGCGGACGCGGCGATCCGGTGAACATGCACGACATTCTCACCGGCTCCACCGCCGATGGCCGCTCCGACACCTCTGCCAACGACACCACCTGCGGCAACTGGACCCAAAGCGGCGAAGGCTCGGCCATCGTCGGTCATCACGACCGCATCGGCCTGAATGACTCGGCTCCGATGAAGTCCTGGAACATGTCGCACCCGACGCGGGGCTGCAGCCTGGAGGCGCTGAAGTCGACTGGTGGGGGCGGGTTGATGTATTGTTTTGCGGCGAATTGAGGGCTCGGGGCTCGAAGCAGGCCTTGCCCTTGCACCCGTTCGGGCTGAGCCTGTCGAAGCCTTCCCCCGTTCGTCCTAAGGTATCGAAGGATCAGGCTCAGCATGTCAACGCCTCGTTCCTGGATCGATCACCAAGTTCGTTGATTAGTTCCGGTGCCGCTCTGTCGCCGCGGCGGGCGACTTACCTTTTTTTGCTTCGCCAAAATAAGGTAAGCCAAAAAAAGGCGACCCTACTGTCTGCGTCCCTCCGCTTCGCTGCGGGCAACCTGCGGTGCTCGGTTCAGCCGGGGTCTCGTGCAAAATCGCCTTCGGCTCAAACAAGCACGAGCCCTGATCCGTCTGCACCTCCGCTCCTCGGCGCATACAGAAGGGTTTTGCGAGACGGGTTCGGATTCGGGATCAGGTGGTCTTAATGTCGATGCTACTATTTTCATAGCTGCTTGCGCATGTTCTGCTTGGGCTAGAGGCCAAAAACATTTACCGGAACGAAGTGCAGACTGGTTTTCGGAGGCAGATCGCAATTTCGCTGTTTTTATAGTGGAGGTTATGCGGGAGTGGCTGCCTGTACGGCTTAACGTCCGCGCTCAGCCGACGCCAAAGGCGGTCGGATGGAGCGACCAGTTATGCGTCACCTGTCTTTTGATGTGCGACGACAGAATTTTCTGATACGCCACAGCGAACGATAGAGGCGCCGTTGTTTTCGAGGAGTTGAACATCGACTTTATGCCCGATGATTTTCAGAAGCTCAGCTTCCCAGCGATCATGCTCAAACTGAAAATGAGCAAGATTAGTGTTGGGTTCAGAAAACGGAAGTTCAATTGCTATATCGATGTCACTTGACGCCGAGTAATTTCCCCGTACCCGACTGCCAAAAATGAACGCGCGTTGAACAAGCCGCTCGTTCCTTGCCCAGCAATTGAGCTGTGTTGCGTAGCTGGATAGCAGGGGATCAGGGGGCATTTTCGGCTCTTTCATTTTGATCGACCGCACCCACATGCACCGCATTCGCAGATGATCCAACCACAACCTGAGCACTCTAAGTCATGGTTGTTGTCAAGGCGCTCCTTGCATGACCAGCAGTGTGTAGTGCGATGAACCTTGGGGCGCTTTGATTTTCGTACACCTTGGTTTTTCAAGCCCATGCGCTCTAGATGCTTGGCGTGCTTTGCCTCTGTTTGAGCCGGTGTGTAGTGGCCGTCAGCAATGACCTTCATTCCGTTGTTTGCTTTGAACTCGTTGTATGAGTTTAGAAGCTTGACGAAGTCTTGATCTGAAACTTCTGCAGACGCTGTTCTTAGTGATTCTCTTGCAATTTCCAAACTGCTCGATTTGGATAGACTGTAGACCCTGGAGAAGCCCTCTATGACACCGATTTGATCGGCGCGATCATAGAGCAACAATCCGAGTTCTGTATGTTTGGCTAGCCAGTAGTGCCAACCGTTTGAGAAAACTTTCCTAGACGGCATGATATTGGTTCTCTACGCTTGGCTTTTCCCTTTCGGCATAACGCATGTATGCCGCAAAATCTGCAGCTTAATCTGGAGGGTGCAACTTAATCTGGTCATCAAATTCCTTCGAAAGCCGCGTGTGGATTGGGCTGCGACTGAATGTACTGCAAATTTGTACAGTTATAGACCTCCCGCGAAACGCGGTGAAGTTTGTCGCTATCAAAAACGTAGCGGAATTGAGGCCGCGAAGCGAGCTCAACTCTCCCCGAATTTGAATTTGAACTCAGCCCCTTCTGTATGCGCCGAGGAGCGGAGGTCCAGACGGAATAGGGCGAGCGATTGTTTGAGCGAAGCGAGTTCGAGCTCGACCCCGGCTGGACTGAGCACCGCAGGTTGCCCGTAGCGAAGCGGAGGGACGCAGACAGTAGGGTCGCCTTTCTTTTGCTTACTTTTCTTTGGCGAAGCAAAGAAAAGTGAGTCGCCCGCCGCGGCGACAGAGCGGCATCAGGACTCTGCAACGAGCCCGCTCCTTAATTCGAGTAGGAGGCTTCGACAGGCTCAGCCCGATCCTTCGATACCTCAGGACGAACGGAATAGGGCTTCGATACCTCAGCCCGAACGGGTGGAGAAAATTCCGGATCGGGCGTTTTCGGGGTCGGAGCACAAATTCCCCGCGCCTTTGGCTTGCCCTGCGGGTGCTGCGCTTCGCTTCGCAGCGAAATTGTGATCTGACCCCAAAAACCCGGATCCTCGAAACCCGGTACCCGATTTGACCCAAGGCTTCGATACCTCAGCCCGAACGGGAGACGAGAAACCAGCTCACCACGCCTTAAAATCCAGCCCCATGCAACTCGCCCCCACCCATCTCGCCGACCACCTGAAGCGCGGCGGCATCAAACCGCTCTACACGCTGCATGGCGACGAGCCGCTGCTGGTGCAGGAGTTTGCCGATGCGCTGCGGGCAGCGGCGCGCGCGCAGGGCTACACCGAGCGCACCGTCCACACGGCCATGGGCGCGCATTTCGACTGGAGCGAGGTGCTGGCCAGTGGGGGTTCGCTGAGTCTTTTTGCCGACAAACAGATCGTTGAAATCCGTGTGCCCAGCGGCAAGCCGGGCAAAGAAGGTTCGGTCGCGCTGCAGCAGATTGCCGAACGCAGCCAGGGCGATGATTCGACGCTGACGCTGATCATGCTGCCGCGGCTCGACAGCATGACGACCAAAGGCGCG
>NCGI01000516.1 GCA_002256925.1 Polaromonas sp. 28-63-22 | reverse complement strand
AGGGGACTGCCATGGCGCATCGCCGGACGAGGCCGGCTCGGACACCGGCACCACAAACGACGGTGCCAGGGCAGTGAGGGCGCTGGGCGCCGCGCACTCGGGGTTGTGCGTGTTCTGCTTGTCGGTCTGGCAATGCGCATGGCAAAGACTCGCCTGGCTATCGTCCATGTCCAGCGGCATGGATGACGCGCAGGGCATGCCGGCTTCAGCCATCGCGGCGACCTCACCGAGCCGGGAGGCGACACCGGGGCAGGCGTAGCTCGCGACTGCCCACTGCATGAACAGCAGACTCACCAGCGCAAGCAACGTGGTGATCAAGCGTGTACGTCGAGTCCGGGGCATGGTTAGGGGCTGGGAGTATGGGTCGATTTCCAGCGACCTTTTTATGAGTGTAAGGCAGTGGACTTTCGGCACGCCAAAAAGTTCGCGGAAGGCTTCAATGGCTCGTCAGGCTGCGGTCGATCTGAACCGGTTCAGGCATTGAGTCGCTATCTTTTTAATAGCTGCTTGCGCAATATTGACATGGCCTTTAGCCACTTTTAAGCATCAACATGCCACCCGTACCAACCACGCAGGGCAGCCATGCTAAGGTTCACCTCATGTCAAAAACCATACGCTATACCCTGCTGTCACTGCGCGATCTGGCGGTTTCGGCCGGGCCGTTTATTGTGCTGGCAGTGGCCTTGCTGGCACTCGCCTACTGGTGGCTGGACCCGAACCCACCGAAGCGCGTGACGCTGGCGACCGGTCCGGCGCAAAGCGCCTACGAAGCCTTTGGCAAACGCTACGCCGAAATCCTGGCTGGCGAGGGCATCGAGGTCGTGCTGCTGCCGTCTGAAGGATCGGCAGCCAACTTGCAGCTTCTGCGGGAAGGCAAGGCCGATCTGGGCTTTGTGCAGGGCGGCACCAGCAACTACACCGCCCGGGACGAACAAGACCTGGCCTCGCTGGGCAGCCTGTTTGTTGAACCGCTGTGGCTGTTTTACCGCGATGAGGCGGCAGGCCAAGTCAATCCGTCCGCCAAGCCGTCCGGCGGGCCATCC
>NCGI01000089.1 GCA_002256925.1 Polaromonas sp. 28-63-22 | reverse complement strand
AGCACCCCAGCGTACTGAAACAGTCAAGCGCGACCCTGCGCATCAGCAGCCGCCCCGCGCCAAACACGCCATTGCCGCGCCGCAGCGCAGGCCAGCCGCCGCAGTCGCCGCGACACCCGCACTGGCCAGCGCCGGGGGGGGGGCTGGGAAACGCTCTGAAAAGCGTAGGTTGGGCTAGGAGCCTGCGCGGGAGAAGCGCATAAAAAGCGTCATCGCAGGGAAAGTCCCGGGCGTTAAAGTCTGATGCCCACCAGCTACCAACCTTACTTGCCGAAACCAGGACATGCTGCTGCCCACTCGATGCGCGAGTGGCTGGGCGCGTGCGGGGTGCAGTTGCATTCGCTGGTCGATGCCCTGAAGCAAGAGATGCTCAACCACAGCGTGCTACACGCCGATGAGACGCCGGTGACCACGCTCAAGCCGGGCAACAAGAAACCGCACCGGGCTTAGATGTGGGCCGTTTACTGCGGGGGAGTTTTGGGGGACTGACCGTTTGTTTGCTGAACATCACAGAGCACGAACAGTTGGAACGGTTGACCACGACGCTATACAAATCAACAACTTAAGTAAGCGCGCGGCAATCCCATCTTGATCGTGCCGTGCTTGGCATAGGAGCATCGTGCCCATCGACGAATAGGTGGACACGTGCATAACAACGAAGGAGTGGCGCAAGCTGGTCGGCGGCGCCGACGAAATAGTGGCGAGTTCAAGGCGCAGGCAGTAGCCGCCTGCCAGCAACCTGGCGTCTCGATGGCTGCAGTGGCCCTGGCCCACGGCATCAATGGCAACCTGCTGCGTCGCGGGGTGTGCGAGCGCGCAACGCCACCCAGCCAGGCATCGCTTGCCAACACATCAAAGCCGGCAGACAGCAACGCCTTCTTTGCGCTGACTCTCGCGTTGGCAGTAGCCAAAGTGCCTGCGCCTGAGATCCGCATCGAGTTGCAGTGTGGCGCCACGACAGTGAAGATCAACTGGCCCGCCGGCGCAGCTGGCGAGCGCGCGGTCTGGCTGCGCGAGTTGCTGCGGTGATCCGCATCGATGTTGTGTGGCTGGCATTGGGCCGCCCGGCGGGTGTCGCGCCAAATCGAGGATGTCAGCGCGCTACGGGCCCGTTATCAGCTTTATCAGGGCATCCACGTCCACCGGCTTGACGAGGTGGTGATTGAACCCGGCGTCCGCACTCTTCTTTCGGTCGTCTTCCTGCCCCCAACCCGTTAACGCCACGAGCAGCATGGCTGCACCCGATGGGTGTTGCCGCATGCGGCGGGCTGCCTCATACCCGTTGAGCTTCGGCATCCCGATGTCCATCAACACCACGTCTGGCCGAAACTGCGCCGCCGCTGCGATCCCGGCCTCCCCGTCGTTGGCGGTGCGGACCTCGTTGCCCAAAATCTCCAGCATTTGGCCGAGAGAGTCCGCCGAGTCCACGTTGTCGTCCACGACCAGGATGCGACGAGGGGCGAAAGGAACGACCCCGGTGCTCTGCCGGCTTTCGCGTTGCGGCCCGGCGACGACTGATGTCGCCACCGGCAGGCGAAGCACAAACTCGCTGCCCATGCCTTCCCCGTCGCTCGTGACCTCGACAGTCCCGCCGTGCATTTCCAGCAGCCCTTTGACCAGCGACAACCCGATCCCCAGTCCGCCCGTGGTCTTCTCCAACGTCCGGTCCACTTGCGTGAACATTTCGAACACCCGTTCGCGCATGGCGGGCGGAATGCCGATCCCGTTGTCCTTGACCGCAACCACCGCCATGCTGTCCTCGCGCCAGACCGTCATCCGGATATGGCCGCCCCGACGGGTGTACTTGGCGGAGTTGTTGAGCAGGTTGGACACGGCCTGTGCCAGCCGAGCCGCGTCCCCGTCCACGAAGATCGGCGCGTCCGGTACATCGACCGTGAGTTCGTGGTCCGCTTCCTCGATCGCCGGCCGGCTCGCTTCCAGGGCAGCTGCGAGCACAGTCTTCAAATCGATCCGCTCCACGCGAAGCTCCACCTTTCCCTGCGTGATCCGACTCACGTCCAGCAAATCGTCCACCAGCCGGACCAGCTGCGACAGCTGCCGGTCCATCATGGCACGGACCCGCTCAGCGGCATCGCTGTTGGTCTTCGTCAGCTTCATGATCTGCAAGCCGTTGCGCATCGGGGCCAGCGGGTTGCGCAACTCGTGGGCCAGGGTCGCCAAGAACACGTCCTTGCGCCGGTCCGCGTCGGAAAGCTCGGCAGCAAGGCGGTGCACGCGCTCCTCACTTTCGCGTCGTGCAGCCTCGGCGAGCTCCCGCTCGGTCACGTCCTGGAAATAACACACCACCCCGTGCTGCCCGTCCGGCAGGGTGATGCGCTGAGTCTCCCACTCGAAAGCCTGCTCCACGCCGAGGTCTTGCCGCTGCTCAGAGAAGCGCGGCGAGACGTAGCGCTCTCCCGTCGCCAGCGTGTGCCGGAACACGCTCGCGATCTGCGGCCCGATCTCCGGCCCCCACACAATCTCCAGCGCTTCATCAAAATCGCGCCCGATCAGCGGTTCCACCGACGCGAAGAATGGCAGTGTCTCCGCGTTCATCTGCATCACGCGGAATTGCGTATCCACCACGTACACGCCGCCCGGCGCCTGCTCGATGATCTGGGAGAAAAGTGCCGTGTTCCGACGCAGCGCCGTGACCTCGTGGCCCTGTACCAGGATGCCGTACACGTCTCCGGTGGCGTCGCGCAATGGCTGGTACACGAAGTCCACGAACGCCTGCACCGGCGGCCCACCGGGCGTGCGATTCAGGCTGACTTCCACCGCGGATCCGCGGAAGGGCTCGCCGCTGGTGTACACCTGGTCCAGCAGCGCGATGAATCCTTGCTCCACCACTTCGGGCAGGGCTACCGCGACCGGCAGGCCCCGTAGGTTGCGATGGCCCACCAGCTGTTCATACGCTGCGTTGAAGTTTTCCATCACGTGCTGCGGACCCCGCAGCACGGCCAGGAAGCCGGGCGCCTCCTGGAACAAGGCGGTCAGCCGGTCATGTTCTGCCCGCGCGTGCCGCTCGGCCAGAACGGTTCGTGTCGTCTCGGTACAGGCGCAGAAGAAGCCGGCCACTTCGCCAAGCTCGTCGCGGATCGGCGACCACGAATACGTGAACCAGGTTTCCTCATCGAAGCCGTTGCGGCACACCGTGAACGGCATGTTCTCCAAGTAGAACGTGTCGCCTGCGTGGACCGTGGCGATCAGTGGCCGAATCTCCTCGGCCACCTCATGCCAGACCTCTAGGAGCGGCTGGCCCCAGCTGGCTGGATGCTTGGCACCGAGCAGTTTCGCATAGCTGTCGTTGTAGACCATGTTCAGCTGCGGCCCCCACGCGACGGCCATCGGAAAGCCCGAGCCGAGCATCAGAGAGATGGCCGCTTTGATGGGCGCCGCCCACTGCTCAGGCGAGCCCATCGATGGGTTGCCGGCATGCTCCCGCAGCAGGGCCGCCATAGGCGAACGGATGCCCGACAGGAAGCTCAGCTGATCGTGTGTGCCCATGCGGGCCAGTGTAGCGCGCGGTAATCCCGTCTTGACGACGGCGGCGCCGGTCAGGCAGTCGCGTGTGGTGCCTGCCAGCGGTGCGGCAGCAGTTCTTCGACGCGGCTGGCCGGCTGCGTGGGCAGCCGCTCGAGGATGTCCTTCAAATACGCGTAGGGATCGTGCCCATTGAGCCGTGCCGAGTGCACCAGGCTCATCACCGCCGCGGCGCGTTTACCCGCGCGCAGCGAGCCGGCGAACAGCCAGTTGTTTCGCCCGATGGCAATCGGCCGGATCTGGTTCTCGACCCAGTTGTTGTCGGCAGGCAGCTCCCCGTCGTCGATGTATCGCGTCAGCGCCTGCCATCTGCCCAGGCTGTAGTCGATTGCTTTGATCGTTGCCGAACCTTCGGGAACCTTCTTGCGCTGCTCGGTGAGCCACAGGTGCATCGCATCGGCCACCGGCAGTGATCGCTGCCGTCGTATTCGTCTTCGCTGGGCAGCGTCCATTTCATGGACCTCGCGCTCGATGTCATACAGCTGTATGAAGAATCTCAACGCCCGCTCGCCGATGGTGCTCTGGTGGTTCGCCCACAGTTCGTGGAACTTGCGCCGCGCGTGCGCCAGGCATCCGGCCTCGGTCACGCCCATCTCGAAGCAGGCCTTGTAGCCGCTGAAGTCATCGCACACCAGGCTGCCATGCCAGCCGTTCTCGCCGGGCAGTCCCAGGAAGTCACGGCAATGCTGGCCAGCGCGGCTGTCGGCGAAGTCGAACACCACCGCCCTGGTGTCGTTGTAGCTGGTCGTGCAGTAGCTCCAAAGATAGGCACGATGGGTCTTGCCGTTGCCCGGCTTGAGCATCGCCACCGGCGTCTCGTCGGCGTGCAGCACGCTGTGCTCGAGCAACTCGGCGCGTAGCGCATCGACCAGCGGCTGCAGCTGCACGCCACATTGACCAACCCACTGCGCCAGCGTCGAGCGTGGCAGCGCCAAGCCGGCCCGAGCAAAGATACCCTCCTGACGGTACAGCGGCAAGTGATCGGCGTACTTGGCCACCAGCACCTGGGCCAGCAGCCCGGCGGTGGGTATGCCTTTGTCGATGACGTGCGCCGGCACGCTCGCCTGAATCAGGGTTTCGCACTTGGCGCAGACCCACTTGCCGCGGATGTGCCGTTCGACCGTGAACACGCCGGGCTGGTAATCGAGCTTTTCGGCCACATCCTGGCCGATGCGCCTCAACTGGCAGCCACAGGCGCACAGGGTGTTCTCAGGCTCGTGGTGGATCTCCCGGCGCGGCAGGTTCCCGGGCAGCGGCTGGCGCTTGGGCTTTTGTTTGTCGTCCTGGCCTTGTGCTGGCGGCGCTGCCTGCTCGATCTCGGCGGCCAGTGCGGCCAGATCGGTGTCGATGGCATCTTCGAGCAAGCTTTTCTGCTCGGCGTTGTACGCCTCGGATTGGGCCGCGAACTTCAGCCGCTTGAGCACCGCCATCTCGTGGGTGAGCTTGTCGATGAAGGCCTGCTTGAAGGCGATCTCGCGGTCATTGCGCTCGATCACGGCGCTTTGATTTGCCATCGTTTCGATAAGGGAGAGAACCGTCTCGCGCAGTTGCTGCGCGTTCAGTTGGTCCAGGTGCGTGGCGTTGATCACGGGAGTCGATCATGCCGACTTCCGCGCCAATGCACATTGGCGGTTTCGCCAATTGCAAGGTGCATCATGAGGCCTCTCTACAGCACGGTGATGACGCCGGCCTCGCCTATGCGCTGCCACGGCAGGCCCAGCACAAGAGCGTCAAGCTGCTCGCGCGTCAGCCCCAGTGGGGGACCAGCATCTTTGGGCCAGACGAACTTACCCTGGTTCAGCCGCCGTGCGGCCAGCCACACGCCGATGCCGTCGTGCACGAGCACTTTCATTCGATTCGCCCGCCGATTGGCAAACAGGTAGGCGTGGTGTGGTCGGGCCGAGCCAAAGACATGGACCACGCGGGCCAGTGCCGCCTCACTGCCAGAGCGCATGTCCAGCGGATCAATCGCCAGCCACACGGCGTCCACCCGGATCACCGCAGCAGCTCGCGCATCCACACGGCGCATTCGCCCGCATGTACCACGGGCCAGGTAATGTTCACCACTGTGGCGCCGCGTCGCAACTCGATCCGGATGTCCTGCACGGGCGTGGCCGGCTCGTGGTTCAGTTGCGCCAGCTTGCCCTTACCTGGTGGAAGGCTCAGCGCCACGAAGCCCGATTGCGCCACAGGCGGCTGGCCGGCACGCTCGCGAAGCCAGCGGTGAACGATGTTGGCGTTGATGCCATGACTCAGCGCGACGCCTGCTACCGAGGCGCCGTACACCTGGGTTTCAGCAACGACCTGCCTCTTGAGTTCAGGGCTATATAAGCGCCTCTTGGGGATTGGGGCGAGCGCTTCGCTCGCCATGGTGTGCATGATCTTCATCGTGCACACAATGCACGACTCTCAGTGCTATCTCAAGATGGGTTTGCCGCACGCTTACCGCTGTTATTCTTAAAAGCCATGAGCAAGGCGTTTACAAAGGAAGGCGATGCCGAGGACGAGGATAGCGAACTCGTCCCGCTGCCTGCCGTGGGTAAAAATTACATAACGCGGCAGGGTTATGAACGGCTCAGATCAGAATTGCTCGATTTGATCGACTCAGAGCGCCCCAAAGTGGTCGAGATAGTTCATTGGGCTGCCAGTAATGGCGACAGGTCTGAAAACGGCGACTACCACTACGGCAAAAAAAGGCTGCGCGAGATTGATCGGCGTATTCGATTTCTCACGCAGCGGCTGGAAATTGCCGAAATCAGTGACCCGTCCTATCACTATGGAAGTGATCAGGTTTTCTTCGGGGCTACTGTCCGCTACGCTGACAGCAACGGCGAAGAAAATACGCTCACCATACTTGGCATTGATGAAGCTGGTAGTGCCTTGCAGCAAGTGAGCTGGATATCTCCCGTAGCTAGAGCTCTGCTGAAAGCGCGCGTGGGCGACGAGGTTAGTCTGGTCACACCCAGCGGCGTACAGACGCTCGAAGTGCTCTCGGTTGACTATCCGGCACCTTCGCCTGAACAGCCGTAGCGTTTCCTTTTCGGCCCAGGCCTTGAATGATCCTCCCGGAGATCGGTTGTCATTGGGCAAGGAAATTGGTAGCGACCATCAAGCAGGGCGCCTAACCGGTTGATTTGGCTCTCTGAACACGCAGCACGGAGGATGTGCGCTTGACACTTCTCATCGCCGAAGCAAGGTGGATTCGATCCCTTACGGCAATCCCGAAACGCAGGTCGGTTGCGTCGTGTGACGGCTCGTGTGCCATATCCACATGGGTAATATCGGCCTCGGCGTTTGCAAGTGCGGCCGCGACCCGTGCCAACACACCCTTGCCGTTGGCGACCGTGACCAGAAGGTTGGTCTCAAAGGTGCGGACAGGTTCGTCGGACCAATCGACCGCAATAAACCTTTCGCTGTCGCGATGTTGCAGGCGTTTGGCTACCGCACAGTCTTCGGTGTGCACGACAAGGCCCTCGCCACGCCCCAGATAACCGACGATGGCATCACCGGGAATAGGCCTGCAACAAGGTGCAAACTGAATAGAAGCGCCTTCGCTTCCATCGATGACAAGCCCGCCTTGCGAAACTGAGTCGTGCGCCACATAGCGCTCGCGACTCATGAGCAGCGCATCGGGTTTCTCGCCGGTCTCGGCAAGCAGGGTGACGATCCGCTTGGCCACTATGGTGGCTATACGCTTGCCCAATCCGATGTCCGTCATCAGATCTTCCCGTGTGCGATTCCCGGTAAAGCGAAGGATCTTTTCCCACGTAGCGCGATGTGCATCGTCGTCTTCCGGAAGGCGTTCCCGATCGATACCTTCGGCTCGCAATGCCTGTGCGAGCATTTTCTCGCCGAGCTCCTGCGATTCCGTCAGCGCCATGGTTTTCAGGTGATGGCGTATCTTCGAGCGTGCCTTGCCCGTACGCACGAAGCCTAGCCAGCCCGGATTGGGGCTTGAAACGGATGCCGTGATAATTTCAATGACGTCACCGTTATGAAGCTCTGATCTAAGCGGAACCTGTTCGCCGTTGACTTTGGCCGCCACGGCCCGATGACCGATGTCGCTGTGGATGGCGTATGCGAAATCGACGATAGTCGCTCCACGCGGCATTGCCAGTATTTGGCTTTTCGGCGTGAACACATAAACCGCGTCCGGGAACAGGTCGATCTTGACGTGGTCCCAGAATTCAGCGGCATCGCGTGTTTCCTGCTGAATATCAAGCAAGGACTGCAGCCACTGTGTGCCCAGCCGTTCCGACGCGTCGCTGCCCGGCTCGGTAGCCTTGTAGAGCCAGTGTGCCGCCACGCCTGATTCGGCGACGACGTGCATCGCGTCAGTTCGCATCTGAAATTCGATATTGGTCCCGAAGGGGCCAACGAGGGTCGTGTGCAGCGACTGGTAGCCATTGATCTTTGGAATGGCAATGTAATCCTTGAACTTTCCCGGGAGTGGCTTGTAAAGCTGATGCAGCACGCCCATCGCCGTGTAGCAGGCTGTGAGGTCCCGGACAATGATCCGAAAACCATAAAGATCCGTGACCTGCGCAAAAGTCAGGTGCTTTTCGTCCATTTTCTGGTAGATGGAGTAGAGCGTCTTTTCTCTGCCGTAAATTTGAACCGGAACGTTGGCGTTCACAAAGGCCGATTCGACCTCCGCCTGCACGCGCTTGATAACGTCACGCCTGCGGCCGCGCGCACGGTTGATAGCCTTGGAAAGAGTCGCATAACGCCAGGGGTGCAAATGCTGGAAGGAAAGATCCTGCAATTCCCGGTAAGTGGCGTTGAGTCCGAGTCGATGGGCGATCGGCGCATAAATGTCCAGCGTTTCCCGGGAAATCCGGGTCCACTTGCTGCGCGGCACGTCACCCAGTGTCCGCATGTTGTGCGTCCGGTCGGCAAGCTTGATCAGGATGACCCTGACGTCGCGCGCCATGGCCAGCAGCATCTTGCGAAATGATTCAGCCTGATTTTCTTCGCGGGTATTGAACTCGAGTTTTTCAAGCTTGGTCAGTCCATCAACCAGATCGGCCACGGGGGCGCCAAAACGCTCGATCAATTCCGGCTTGGTGACGCCGCAATCCTCAATGGCATCGTGTAACAACGCTGCCATCAGCGCTTGTGCGTCAAGCTTCCAGTGCGCACATTGAAGCGCCACTGCGATCGGATGGGTAATGTAAGGTTCGCCGCTGTTTCTAAGCTGGCCGAGGTGCGCTTCGTCAGCGAAGCGGTAGGCTTGCCGCACGCTTTCTACGTCGGCCGCACCCATGTAGTTGAGTTTTGCGGTGAGCGCTGCAAAGCTGGCTGCTGCGGCATTGGCAGCGGCGGGCGTGGCCTTGTTCGGAACGGCAGGTAAAAGCATGGCTCCCATGCCTCAAATGTATCTTGCCACGAACGAAATCGGAAAAAGGCGGGCTTTCCGCGGCCCTGAAACAGAAAAGCACCGCGATGCGGTGCCTTTCTGCCGGGTCAGAACCTTTCAGCCTGGCACTTTTTTGAGCATTTCGAGGCCAATTTTCCCCTCGGCGATTTCGCGCAAGGCCGTTACGCCAGGCTTGTTCTTGCTTTCTATTTTTGCCGCATGTCCCTGGCTCAGCATACGCGCACGGTATGTTGCAGCCAGCACCAGCTGGAAGCGATTCGGGATTTTTTCGAGGCAGTCTTCGACGGTGATGCGGGCCATGGTGATCTCCGGTGGGTTCAGGAATTCAATGAATTTGAA
>NCGI01000515.1 GCA_002256925.1 Polaromonas sp. 28-63-22 | reverse complement strand
GCGTGGACGGCCGGCGCCCGCAGCGGCGATACGGCGGCCCGCGAACGCAGCGCGCAAAACAGGCGCCTGCCGACCGTGTTGGTCACGACACCCGAAAGCCTGTCGGTGATGCTCTCGCGCGCCGATGCGCGCGAGGTGCTCGGCAGCGTGAAGATGGTGGTCGTCGATGAGTGGCATGAGCTGCTGGGCAACAAACGCGGGGTACAGGTGCAGCTGGCATTGGCGAGATTAAGAGCCCCCACGCTCCCCACTCCGTGTGGTTCGCTGCCCCCCGGGGGGGCGCTGCGCCTGCGGCCCGGCAAAGCCGGTTCCGCGGCCCCTGCTGGTGAAAAGAGGGCGTTGATAGTTTGGGGCATGTCAGCCACATTGGGCAATCTTGACGAAGCCATGCACACGCGCGCCGAGCGCTTTCCGTGGGGCGGCCATCTGGGGCTGACGATGCTGCCGCAGGTGATCGAAGAGATCGACAAAAGCGCCACCACGCTGGTGTTCACTAATACCCGCTCGCAGTCCGAGATTTGGTACCAGGCGCTGATTGCGGCGCGGCCCGACTGGGCCGGTGTGCTGGCGCTGCACCATGGTTCGCTGGACCGCGCGGCGCGTGAGTGGGTCGAGGCGGGTCTGAAAAGCGGCGAACTGAAGGCTGTGGTGTGCACGTCCAGCCTGGACCTGGGTGTCGATTTTTTGCCGGTCGAGCGCGTGCTGCAGATCGGCTCGCCCAAGGGCGTGGCGCGGCTGCTGCAACGCGCCGGACGCTCTGGCCACGCGCCGGGCCGGCCCTCGCGCATCACGCTGGTGCCTACGCACAGCCTCGAAATGGTCGAAGGCGCTGCCGCGCGCGCGGCGATCGCCGAAGGTCACATCGAAGCGCGAACCTCGCCCCAGCAGCCGCTCGACGTACTGGTGCAGCACCTGGTCACGGTGGCGCTGGGCGGCGGCTTCAGGGCCGATGACTTGCTGGCCGAAGTGCGCAGCACGGCGGCCTATGCCGGGCTGTCGCTATCGGGCTGGGAATGGGCGCTGAACTTCGTCCGTCAGGGCGGCGCTTCGCTGGCGGCCTACCCGGACTACCAGCGCGCCGTGCCCGACCCTGAAGGCGTCTGGCGCGTACCCGATGCGCGGCTCGCGCGCCGGCACCGCATGAACATCGGCACCATCGTCAGCGATGCCAGCATGGCGGTGCAATACCTGGGCGGCGCCAGAATCGGCTCGGTCGAAGAAAGTTTTGCCGCGCGCATGAAGCCGGGCGACTGCTTTCTGTTCGGCGGGCGGCTGCTCGAACTGGTACGCATTCATGACATGACCGCGTGGGTGCGGCGCGCCAGCGGCAAACGTCCGGCGGTGCCAAGCTGGAATGGCGGGCGCATGCCGCTGTCCACCACGCTGGCTGATGCGGTGGTGCAGCAGCTGGCGCTGGCGGGCGAAGGGAATTACGACTCGCCCGAAC
>NCGI01000514.1 GCA_002256925.1 Polaromonas sp. 28-63-22 | reverse complement strand
ACCGCGTGCAAATCCCTGTCGAAGGTCGTCTCCCGGCTCATGCTGACGGGTTCGCTGCCGGTTTCGATGGGCCGATCGTCCCGGCCCCAGGCGGCCTCGTGCATCCAGGCGCCGGTGGCTTTGCCAAAGTTGTCGATGAGGAACGCCGGCTGCTGCGCGGCCAGCTCGCCAATGGTCTGGATGCCGAGGCGCTGCAACTTTTCGTCCGCCTTGGGGCCAATGCCGTTGATCTTGCGGCAGGCCAGCGGCCAGATCAGCGTCTGCAGGTCGCTGTCGTGAACGATCGAGAGTCCGTTCGGCTTGTTGAACTCACTCGCCATTTTGGCCAGCAGCTTGTTGGGTGCCACCCCGATGGAGCAGGTCAGCTGCGTCGCCTCAAAAATGGCTTTCTGAATCAGCCGCGCCAGCACCCGGCCGCCTTCGCGCTGGCCGCCGGGCACGTCGGTGAAGTCGATGTACACCTCGTCGATGCCCCGGTCCTGCATGACCGGCGCGATGTCAAGAATCGTGGATTTGAACAGCTTCGAATACTTGCGCACCTCGTCAAAATCGACCGGCAGCACGATCGCCTGCGGGCACAGTTTTGCGGCCTTCATCATGCCCATCGCCGAGCCGACGCCGAACTGCCGGGCCGCGTAGGTTGCCGTCGTGATGACGCCGCGCCCGACGTAGTCCTTGAGGCGTGGAAAAGCCTCGACCGGAATAAACCGCAGCTCGCGGCCTTCGTTGTCTGCCAGCAGCGACTCATCGATCTTGCGCCGGCCGCCGCCGATCACCACCGGCAAGCCTTTGAGCTGCGGGTAGCGCAGCAACTCGACCGAGGCGTAAAACGCGTCCATGTCGAGGTGGGCGATACGCCGGGTTTTGGCCGGTCGATCAGCGGGTGGATGGCTCGAAGCAGGGCTCACCCGCCAAGCATAGCGCGCCCGCCCCATGCGTCCTGCGGCGCGGTAGGCAGCAGCCCACAGCGTGGAATCCATTTGACCTACAGCATGGAGGGGTGCCGCCGATCACCATGGACGGATTGATTTTTCACAAGGACATTTCCACCATGAGCTT
>NCGI01000513.1 GCA_002256925.1 Polaromonas sp. 28-63-22 | reverse complement strand
CGGCGCGTGCTTCGAGGTCTTGTGGCGGTTGGCGAACTCGGCTTCTTCTTCCTGCAGATGGCCGCTGTCGAGCAGCAGGATGCGGCACAGGTCAAAGGTGGCGGGCGAACAGTACACCTTGCCGGCAAAGCCCTGGCGTGCCAGCAGCGGCAGGTAACCGCTGTGGTCCAGGTGGGCATGGGTCAGGATGACCGCGTCAATACGGGCCGGCTCCACCGGCAGCGGCGCCCAGTTGCGCAGGCGCAGCGGCTTGTAGCCCTGAAACAATCCGCAATCGACCAGCAACTTCGAGGCACCCTGCTGCAGCAGGTATTTCGAGCCCGTGACGGTGTCGGTAGCGCCCAGAAATTGAAGTTTCATGGCCGCAGTCTAGGAGCCTGCGCGCAAGGGCACTTGCGCTGGATCAAGCGGCGGGCAGGCCGCGCCCGTCGAGGCCGTTTTCAGGGTAGTTTTATCAATGAAAATGGCCTGTAGCCCAATCAATACCTGCGCGAGCAGCTATAAAAAATATAGCGACTGCAAGGTGGCGAGCGGCCGTGATTCAGCTAGTTTTTGATCAGCGCGCCGGTCTTGGGATCGAACCGCACCACGCGCACGCGGCCGTTCTGGCCCGGGAAGTCTTCAAACACGGCGCGGACCAGGTAGGGCACGATCTGCGGCAGGTTGTCGTTGTTGCTTTCGCCCTCGTAGATGGCGCGCGACTCGAACACCGTGCGCGGTTTGCCGGCCGGGCTGCCCTGGGAATCGAGCACCCGGAGCTGCAGCGTGTTGGTCTGCAGCGTGCTGCGGATCTGGCGGTCACCCACGTAACGCGGGCCGAACGGGTCCAGCGTCCACACGCCCGGAAACACCCGGCCCGCCGCGTCGCGGTAGGGTGGCAGAAAGACATAGTTGTCCTGATAGACGGGTTGCAGGAAGGTTCTTTCCTCGCTGCGGTTGCTGGCGCTCAGATCGACCTGAAAGCGGCCCACCTGCCCCGGCGGTGCGCGCTTCAGGCCGCGCCGCTCCAGCTCGGTCTGCACATAGCCTTCATACGTGGCCAGCTCCAGTTCGCGGACGTTG
>NCGI01000512.1 GCA_002256925.1 Polaromonas sp. 28-63-22 | reverse complement strand
CACCGCGCCGGCGCCGGAGCCACCCGATATGGTTTCGTAATACTGATGGCTGGCATTGCCAAAAGTGAAGTTGTTCATGGTGCACTGGCTGGCGGCCATGACACCGAGCGCGCCAAACAGCGCATTGGTGATGCAGGTGGAGGTTTCCACATTGCCTGCCACCACCGAGGCCGGCGGGTTCGGGTTCAGCATGGAGCCGGCTGGAATGATGACCCTCAGCGGCTTCAGGCAACCCGCATTGAGCGGGATGTCGTCATCGACCAACGTGCGGAACACATACAGCACGGCCGCCATGCAGACGGCCGTTGGCGCATTGAAGTTGTTGGTCTGCTGGGCCGAGGTTCCGGTGAAGTCGATCTCGGCGCTGCGGTTTTGGCTGTCCACCCGGATCGCCACGCTGATCTGCGCGCCGTTGTCGAGCGGCAGGGTGAACTGGCCGTCTTTCAGACGGGTGATGACGCGCCGCACCGACTCTTCGGCGTTGTCCTGCACGTGGCGCATGTAGGCCAGCACCACGTCCAGGCTGAAGCCATCCACCATCTTGCGCAGCTCCTGCACGCCTTTTTCATTGGCGGCAATCTGCGCTTTCAGGTCGGCCATGTTCTGCTGCGGGTTGCGGCTCGGGTATTGCCCGCTTTTGAGCAAGGCCACTATCTCGGCTTCCCGCAGCGAACCGCGCGCGACCAGCTTGACGTTGTTGATCTGCACGCCCTCTTCTTCAATGCGTGTTGAAAACGGCGGCATCGATCCCGGCGTGGTGCCACCCACATCGGCATGGTGTCCGCGCGAGCCGACGTAAAACGTTGGGGTGTCCGCCGCGCCCAGGTACACCGGCGTGATCACCGTGATGTCGGGCAGGTGCGTACCGCCATGGTAGGGGTCGTTCAGCACATACACGTCGCCCGGCTGCATCGTGCCGGTGTTCTCGCGAATCACCGTCTTGATGCTCTCGCCCATCGACCCCAGATGCACCGGCATGTGCGGCGCATTGGCAATCAGGTTGCCGGCGGTGTCAAACAGCGCACAGCTGAAGTCCAGCCGCTCCTTGATGTTGACCGAGTAGGC
>NCGI01000511.1 GCA_002256925.1 Polaromonas sp. 28-63-22 | reverse complement strand
CACGCAGCATGAAGCCGAAATCGGCCGTGGTCAGCAGGGTGTTGACGGCTACAGGCACCACACCGGCAAGCACACATCCCAAAAACGCAACCGGCCACTCGGGTGTGTCGAGCATCGCCAGCAGGACGCGGCTTTCCGGCGCAAAGCCCAGCGCGCGCAAGGCGTTGGCAAAGCGGTGGGCCTGGTCGTCCAGTTCGCCGTAGGTCAACCAGTGGCCACTGGCAGCGTCCACAAATGCAACCTTGTCGCGGCGGTCGCCGTGGCGTGCCAACAGGTCGTGCGCGGCGTTGTAGGTCGGGGGAATGGTGACCAGCGGTGGGCGCGTCGCGTGATCGGCGTGGCTTGTCTGCATGCGGTGTCTCCGAAATTGCTCTTGTTTTTATAGCTGCCCGCGCCCGTTTGACGTGGGCTGCAGCCTTGTTTCTTCTCAGCCTGCCGCAGACCCGGCGGTTTCGGACTGCAGCGCCAGCGTGAGCCATTGCCGGCACCACTCGGTGCCTTCGGACTCCGGCATGGTGCCGCTGCTGGCGTCGTGGCACCACACCTCGCCGATGCGCTGTGCGCCCAGGTCCTGCAGCCGCTCGTCGAACTTCTTGCCGCCGAAGCAGAAGGTCTGCAGGTAGGTGCGGTCGCCCAGCGCAATCACGCCGTAGCGCACATGGCCCAGGAACTGCGGGTTGGACGACAGCGACTCGTACAGCGCCCGTGCGTTGTCGGGCACATCGCCGGAGCCGTAGGTTGAACTGCAGATGAGATATATCGCATCTTTGGCATGGTCTGCATTGAAAACGCTGCTGTCGAGCGCATCCATCAATTGCACCTCGATGTCTTCGACCAGATCGGCGCAATCCATCTGGATGGCCTGGGCGACGTAGTCCGCCGTGCTGGTCATGGTGCCGACAAGTATTTTGAGTTTCATTCAGGCGACCTCTTGAAAAGATGGCGTAACAGGGACATGAAAAAGATGAACTAAACTGCTTGACGTTTTGATTTGCTGAAGTATACTGCAATAACTGTGAAAAAGCCACTACGGACAAGCCCTGACAAGCCAGACGCCACTTCCCATCCGGCTGTTGCTGTT
>NCGI01000510.1 GCA_002256925.1 Polaromonas sp. 28-63-22 | reverse complement strand
CTGGTGCCGGGCCTGGCGCTCAGGCAACTGCATTTGCAGCGCCTGCTGGATCGTGTCGGCTGATCCGTCGGTGTCGTAAGGGTTCACCAGCAGGGCGCCGTCAAGCCGCTCGGCAGCACCCGCGAACCGCGACAGCACCAGCACGCCCGGATCGGCCGGGTCCTGCGCTGCAATGAATTCCTTGGCCACCAGGTTCATGCCGTCGCGCAGCGGCGTGACCAGTGCCACCCTGGCCACCCGGTACAACCCCGGCAGGCGTTTGCGTGCCACGTTGCGGTGGATGTAGCGCACCGGCATCCAGTCGAGTTCGCCAAAGTCGCCATTGATGGCGCCGCACAGACTCTCCATCTCCTGACGCAGGTCGCTGTAGGTTCCCATGTCCTCGCGGCTGGGCGAGGCAATCTGGATCAACGTGGCACTGCCGAGGTTCTCCGGGTATTTCCTGAGCAGCGCCTTGAACGCACGAAGACGCTGCGGCAGGCCCTTGGAGTAATCGAGCCGCTCGACGCCCAGCAGTATCTTGCGGCGTGAATACTCGTCGCGCATGCGCTCATACATGTCGTTCGCTTCCCTGGCATGGGTCAGCCCGGCAAACTCGTCCACATCGATGCCGATCGGAAACGCGCCCGCCTTGACGGTGCTGTTGAAGGCGCGAAAGCGGTTGCCCCCGAGATCTTCAGCGCCTGCCTCCGCCTGCACGTAGCGCGAAAAATTCTGCAGGTCGGCCTCACCCTGAAAACCCAGCAGGTCGTAGGCAAACATGGCGCGCATCAGCCATTCATGCTGCGGAATGGCCGTCATGATCTGCTGCGGCGGCAGTGGAATGTGCAGAAAAAAACCGATCCGCTGTTTGGCGCCCATGGCGCGCAGTTCGGCCGCCAGGGGAATCAGGTGGTAGTCGTGCACCCAGATGATGTCGTCGGGTTTGAGCAGCGTCATCAGCTTGCGCGCAAAAAGCTGGTTCACGCGCCGGTAGGCGCCAATGTAGTCGGCGTCGAACCGGGCCAGGTCCAGCCGGTAGTGAAACACCGGCCACAGCACGCCATTGCTGTAGCCGAGGTAATAGCCCGCGTGGTCTTCG
>NCGI01000509.1 GCA_002256925.1 Polaromonas sp. 28-63-22 | reverse complement strand
GGAACCTTGACCCAGCCTTCGCTGATGCAGTATTCGCAGACGTCCACACGCTCCTTGTCATTCAATCGAATACCAATGTCGTGTTCAAACACGGCCGCGACGTGGTGGGGGCTGCGTGGGTCGATGGACAGGTGGTCGGGCAGTGGGGGGCGTTGGGTGGTTTCGGTCATGGGGATTTTTTGATTGAAGGATGATTTTTAGTTGGGTCGAAATCGGCGCGGATGACTTCGCAAACAGGTCGTCGACGATGCGTTCGCCCGTAGTCGTGGTGCTGATCCTTTGATACCTCAGGACGAACGGTAAAAGGAGGCCGGACGAACTGCTCTGACGAGGGGTTTGGCGTTTTAACCCGCCAGGCCCGCAAACACATTTTGCACATCGTCGTTCGCATCGATGGCGGCGAGGAAGGCTTCGACTTCTTCCATGTCTGCGGCGCTCAAGGTGGCCGGGTCGATGGGGTTTTTGGCCTTGTAGCCGAGCTTGGCCGACAGCACCGTGAAGCCCTGGGCCGGCAGGGCGCGGCTGACGAGGTCGAGATCGGCGTGGTCGGTCAGGAACATCGTCGTGCCTTCTTCTTCGCCGGGCTCGAAGTCTTGCGCGCCGGCTTCGATGGCGGCCAGTTCCGGGTCGGCGCCTTGGGCGGCCGGTTCGGCTTCAATCATGCCCAGATGGTCGAAATCCCACGACACCGAGCCTGAAGTGCCCAAATGCCCCTTGCGGAACAGCACGCGGATTTCAGAGGCGGTGCGGTTCAGGTTGTCGGTCAGGCATTCGACCATGACAGGCACGCGGTGCGGCGCAAAACCTTCGTAGATGACATGCTCAAAATGAACCGCATCTCCGGTCAGGCCGGCGCCTTTCTTGATGGCGCGCTCCAGCGTGTCCTTGGGCATCGACACTTTGCGCGCCTGCTCCACGACCAGCCGCAGCCGCGCGTTGGAGGCCGGGTCCGCCCCGCTGCGCGCCGCCACCATGATTTCCTTGGCCAGTTTGCCGAACACCCGGCCCCTGGCGTTTGCCGCCAGTTCCTTGCCTTTTGCTTTCCACTGTGCGCCCATAGCTCGTCTTCCTTGTTGTTGCC
>NCGI01000088.1 GCA_002256925.1 Polaromonas sp. 28-63-22 | reverse complement strand
CTGGCGGAAGAGGCGGGATTCGAACCCGCGGTAGGTTTAACCCTACGCACGCTTTCCAGGCGTGTGACTTAAACCGCTCATCCACCCTTCCGCTTAGCCGATTATTGTAGCAGCGCGCGGGTCTGGCCACGCTGGCCCCGGCCCAAACGGGCGACACTAGCTCACGGTGCCCTGTAGCCTGTGCTTTTGAAGCTGTTCCAGGGTCACAAACTCAAGCGCCTTCTGGTGTGTCGATTCAAGTACGACGGGGGGAGCCACGCCGGCTTCGAGGGCCTCGCGCCACCGAAGGGCGCAAAGACACCATCGGTCGCCTGGCTTGAGCCCCGCGAATCGATGCTGCGGCTGCGGGGTCGTGAGGTCATTGCCGCGTGCGGCAGAAAACGCCAGAAATTGCGCAGTGACCCGCACGCAGACAACGTGAGAGCCCTGATCCGAGACATCGGTGTTGCAGCATCCGTCACGGTAGTAGCCCGTCAACGGATCGTAGGAGCAGGGTATTAATTCGCCTCCTAAAACGTTCCTGGTGCTCATGTTGTTTGTCCCGATGTGTTGATCAGTGCCCACTGGAATCAAGTCTTGTTGGTTTGGACCATCTTCATCGCAGAACTGATCAGCGCGGCCACTTCAGTCATGTTGCTTGGAATAATGAGGGTCGTCGTCGCGTCACTTGCCACGCGGGAGTAGGCCTCGACGGCTTTTTCTGCCACCTTGAGCTGCACCGCCTGCTCCCCACCCGGCTGACGGATGGCAGCGGCGACCAGCTCGATGGCCTTCGCATTGGCATCGGCCACGGCCATGATTGCCGCCGCCTCACCTTGCGCATTGTTGATGGCGGCAAGCTTTTCGCCTTCCGAACGGGCAATGAAGGCTTCCCGCTCACCGGTGGCAATGTTGATTTGCTCCTGACGACGGCCCTCGGAGGCTGCAATCAGCGCGCGTTTTTCACGTTCAGCCGTGATCTGCGACTGCATGGCGTGGAGAATTTCTTTGGGTGGCGTCAAGTCCTTGATCTCATAGCGCAACACCTTCACGCCCCAGTTGAGAGCTGCCTCGTCGATGGCCGCGACAACCTGAGCGTTGATGATGTTGCGTTCTTCAAACGTCTTGTCAAGCTCAAGTTTTCCGATGACTGACCGCAGTGACGTCTGCGCCAGCTGCGTAACCGCCACGATGTAGTTGGACGAGCCGTAGCTGGCGCGCATCGGGTCGGTCACCTGGAAATAGAGGATGCCGTCAACCGTCAGTTGGGTGTTGTCACGGGTAATGCAGATCTGGCTGGGAACATCCAGCGGGATTTCTTTCAGGCTGTGCTTGTAGGCAACCCTGTCAACAAAAGGGACCAGGAAATTGAGACCCGGCGTAAGGCTGCCGTGATACTTGCCCAGCCGTTCGATCACCCAGGCATTTTGCTGCGGCACGACCTTGATGCTGCGTACGATAAAAATGCCGGCGACGATCAGTATGACCAGTGCAATTTCCATGGGTTGTCCTCTTATTGGTTCTTAGTGAAACGGTAGATCAGCGATGAATATCTGGAATGCCTTGTATGGCGCAACGAAAAGGCAGGGTATTACTGGCGTTTTTCAATCACCAGCCGATTGCCCAGCATCTCCTTGATGCGAAAGCTTCCGGTGCCCGATTGGTCTGGCGGATTTGCAGCAACGGCGGTCCAGTTGGCTCCCCGAAACTTCACGGTGGCGGTGCCGTCCGGATTCCATCGTTCGACCTGCACCGGCTCGCCAATGTCCAGATTAACGTCGCGGTTGGCATTGGCAGGCAAGGGGCGAGGGCCGGCGCCTCGCTTCCAGTGCCAGAGGGCCACGGCACCGCCGCCCACGGCCGCAGCCACCAGCAACTGCCCGACTGTGGGCACGCCTGCGTAGGCGGCAAGTGCGCCAGCCGCAAGTCCCACGGCAATCATGAGCAGGTAAAACGTGCCGGTGACCAGTTCGGTCGCTATGGCAATTCCTGCCACCAGCCACCAGATGGTTGATTCACTCATGCTTTTTCCTTTTGTCGGCGATGCGCTACATTTTGAGGCAATTAGGGCCTGCTGCAAGCGCACGCCGTTAATATTTCCCTACACTCTCGGGTCTGGAAGCAGGGGCTTTCAGACACTCCGTTTGGGCTTGGCCTGTACCTGCCTGACCAGCGCCACCCTTGTCCCTGGACAGGTTCAGGGCGCCAACCATCTTTTCAGAACGCCATGAAATTTCGCTTTCCGATCATCATCATTGATGAGGATTTCCGCTCCGAGAACACGTCGGGTCTGGGTATTCGCGCGCTGGCGCAAGCCATTGAAACCGAAGGCTTCGAGGTGCTCGGCGTAACCAGTTACGGTGACCTGTCGCAGTTCGCGCAGCAGCAAAGCCGCGCCAGTGCTTTCATTTTGTCGATAGACGACGAAGAGTTCACGCCCGGCCCGGATCTGGATCCGGCCGTCGTGAACCTGCGCAACTTCATTGTCGAAGTGCGGCGGAAAAACCTCGATGTGCCGATTTACGTTTACGGTGAAACCAAAACATCCCGGCACATTCCCAACGATATTTTGCGTGAACTGCATGGCTTCATTCACATGTTTGAAGATACGCCCGAGTTTGTTGCGCGCCACATTCTTCGGGAAGCCAGGAGCTATCTGGAGGGCATCCAGCCGCCGTTCTTCAAGGCGCTGCTGGATTACGCGGACGATGGCTCGTACTCGTGGCACTGCCCCGGGCATTCCGGTGGTGTGGCGTTTCTGAAAAGCCCGATCGGCCAGATGTACCACCAGTTCTACGGTGAAAACATGCTGCGGGCCGACGTGTGCAATGCAGTGGAAGAGTTGGGCCAGTTGCTCGACCACGATGGCGCGATTGGCGCCAGCGAACGCAATGCCGCACGCATCTTCAATGCCGATCACTGCTTCTTTGTGACCAACGGCACCAGCACCTCGAACAAGATGGTCTGGCATCACACCGTAGCGCCGGGTGACGTGGTGGTCGTGGACCGCAACTGCCACAAATCGATCCTGCACGCCATCATCATGACGGGCGCGATTCCGGTATTTTTGAAGCCAACACGCAACCACTTCGGGATCATCGGACCGATCCCGCAGAGCGAGTTCGAACCCGACGCCATTCGCGCCAAGATTGCCGCCAACCCCCTCTTGAAGGGCGTCGATGCCGACAAGGTCAAGCCCCGGGTTCTGACGTTGACCCAGTCCACCTACGACGGCGTGCTCTACAACACCGAGACCATCAAGGGCATGCTCGACGGCTACATCGACAACCTGCATTTCGACGAAGCGTGGTTGCCGCATGCGGCGTTTCATCCGTTTTACAGCTTCTATCACGCGATGGGCAAGAACCGCGTTCGCCCGAAAGAGGCCGTGGTTTACTCCACCCAGTCCATTCACAAGCTGCTGGCCGGTATCAGCCAGGCGAGTCATGTTCTGGTGCAGGACTCGCAAAACGTCAAGCTCGACAGGCACCTCTTCAATGAGGCCTACCTGATGCATACATCGACCTCACCGCAGTACAGCATCATCGCCAGTTGCGACGTGGCGGCCGCCATGATGGAGCCGCCCGGCGGCACCGCCCTGGTGGAAGAAAGTATTGCCGAGGCACTCGACTTCCGCCGTGCCATGCGCAAGATCGACGAAGAGTACGGAACCGACTGGTGGTTCAAGGTCTGGGGTCCGGACAAACTGGTGGACGAGGGCATCGGCGAGGCGAAAGACTGGATCATCAAGGGCGAATCACGCAGTGCCAAAACGGCGAAGAATGGTGCCAGCAACTGGCACGGCTTCGGGCAGATGGCGACCGGCTTCAACATGCTGGACCCGATCAAGTCCACCATCGTCACGCCGGGGCTCGACCTGAACGGCAAGTTCGCAAAAACCGGCATTCCTGCAAGTATCGTGACCAAGTTCCTGGCCGAGCATGGCGTGATCGTCGAGAAAACGGGCCTCTACAGTTTCTTCATCATGTTCACCATCGGCATCACCAAGGGCCGCTGGAATACGCTGCTGACGGCGTTGCAGCAGTTCAAGGACGACTATGCCAAGAACCAGCCGATGTGGCGCATCCTGCCGGAGTTTTGCCAGAAGTTTCCCAAGTATGAACGCATGGGGCTGGCAGACCTGTGCCAGCACATCCACACGCTGTACGCCAAGTACGACATCGCGCGGCTGACCACCGAGGTCTATCAAAGCGATCTGGAGGCGGCCATGAAGCCGAGCGACGCCTACGCCCATATCGCCCACCGCACGACGGATCGTGTGGAGATCGACCATCTGGAGGGCCGAATCACGGTAGGGCTGGTCACGCCTTACCCGCCCGGCATTCCCCTGCTGATTCCGGGTGAAGTGTTCAACAGGAAAATCGTTGACTACCTCAAGTTCGCGCGGGAATTCAATGCGCATTGCCCTGGTTTTGAGACCGATATCCACGGCCTGGTCGAGCAGGTCGATGCCAAGGGCAAAACCCGCTACTACGCCGACTGCGTGAAAAAATAGGTCTGCGGGCCGGGTGTGCTGGCGCCTATTGCCCGGTCAGGTCCTGGCGTACACGCATGAAACTGGCGAAGCGTGGAATTCCGCCGGGATTCGAGCCCCTGAATCGGTAGGTGACCAGGCTTCCCAGCGGCGGCGGGTGAATCCGGTCGGCATCGGTCAAGCCGGTGCCCAGCTTGAAGCGCTGCGCCGGTTTGCCGCTGGCCGGCGGTATCTCGACGAGCAAGGCCCCCAGCTTGCCTGCATGCTTGCCTTTGCCTGCGATGTGGGCGACGACGCGGGCTTCGGCATCTTCATGCGTCTTGACCTTGAGCAGGTCGTTGGAGCGCTGGCCTTTGTAAAGCGACGCGCCCCGGTGCAGCATCAGGCCTTCGCCGCCGGCCTTCACGGTTTTCAGCAACAGACGCTGCAGCGCCTGGTGATCCGCGACCCGGGACTGAACAACAGCCTGTACCCATGGCCGGTTGATTTGCGCGACAACCTCGTTCAAAAAATCGATGCGCTCAGTAAAGGTACCGCCCTGGGCGGGAAGATCGAATGCCATGAACCGCAGCTTGCGCCACGCGTCGTCGTTCGGCGTTTGCTGGCGAACCGTGGAAGCGGCTTCGACAAACCGGCCACGACCGGCCCAGAGTTCACCATCGAGCGGCACCGCAGGCCATCCGGCTGTGAACCAGGCGGGTGCCATGATCGGCTCGCCGCCGCGCGTCCATAGCTTTGCGCCATCCCAGTAGCCGCGCACACCGTCGTACTTTTCGCTCACCCAATAGTCCTGCAGGGCCACGCCGGCTTGATAGACATTCGCCAGCATCAGCGATGGAGCCGAGGTGGCAGCCCGAACCGGCCCAACCCACAACGCGCCCGTCGCACCGAGGGCAAGGCTTAGCGTGACGACCCCGAAGATTGATCGGCCGGACGGCCCCCGAAATTGACGCATCAATGTCTCCCCATAAGGTTGGCTTGTATTTTTCTATGAAGGCTTCTTCACACCCGGATTGTGATGCGGTCACGTGCGGAGTCCCTGCAGGCGTCGATTTTGCTTGAGTCTGCGGCCGGTATCTGGTGGTTCATGCGTTCGTTGGCGCTTTTCATGAACCCTTCCCACCAGTTGACGGCCTGATGTTGTTACGCTCCTGTGCATGAACGCTCTACGAATTTATGCAGGTCCCCGCGCGCTACGGCACATTGAACAGCGTGGTCTGCAAGCCGGGGATATCTCCATCGTGCCTGGCGCTGCCGGCGGGCCGAAGGGGCTGATCCTTGGTCCGCTTGACCGCTTCGTTTTTGGTGACTGGCTGGCGCGCACATCCCATCCGGTTCATCTCGTCGGTGCGTCGATAGGTGCCTGGCGCATGGCGACGGCCTGTCTTGACGCGCCGGTTGAGGCGTTCAAACGTCTTGAGCACGACTACATCCACCAGCACTACGCCCTGGAGCCAGGCCAAAAGCGGCCGCCGGCTGCCCTGGTGAGCGAACAATTCGGCCAGAGCCTGAAAAGCTTCTACGGGGGCAGGGTGCATGAGGTTTTGAGGCATCCGCGCTATCGCCTGCACATCCTGACCTCGCGTGGCCGCCACCTGCTGGGGCGCGAACACAAATGGGGCACGCCGCTGGGCTATCTTGGCGCATTTCTGACCAACGGCGTGCACCGCAAGGCCATGGGCGCCTGGCTGGAGCGCGTGGTTTTTTCAAGCACCGAAAGCGCGGCGCCCGGGGCGCCAGGCGCGCCCCTGCCATTCGCCACGAACGACTACCGGACGCGGCAGGTGCCCTTGACCGAGGCGAATTTCAGCCTGGCGCTGCAGGCCAGCTGCTCGATCCCGTTCGTGCTGCGTTCGGTGCGCAACATACCGGGCGCACCACCCGGTGCGTACTGGGACGGCGGCATCACCGACTACCATCTTCATCTTGATTACGCTACTGATTTGATAGCTGCTGGCGCAGGTATAACAAGGGCTGCAGGCCAAAATCACCCACAAATCAGGTCAAACGGAGCACCGGGAAGCGGCTTGGTCCTGTACCCGCATTTCCAGCAGGCGGTGGTGCCCGGGTGGCTGGACAAAAGCCTGAAATGGCGCCACAAAGCTACGCCTTTTCTCGACAACATGGTGCTGCTCGCACCCGACCCGCAATGGGTCAAAAAACTGCCCAACGGCAAGTTGCCCGACCGCAGCGACTTCACGCGTTATGGTGCAGACCTGAAGGGGCGAACCCAAGCCTGGCTTGCCGCTACCAGCGCCAGCCAGCAGCTGGCTGACGAATTCCAGGGCTGGCTGCACAGGCCTGACGTTCGCCACGTCAACCCGCTCTGACGGCAACAGCGTATTCAGCCCGCGTCGGCGGCCAGCGCCGCTTCGGCCAGTCTTACCCAATACGTCGCGCCGATCGGCAGCAAGTCGTCATTGAAGTCGTAGCTGGGGTTGTGCAGATTGCAGGGACCCAGGCCATGCCCCATGTCGCGGTGCTCGCCACCGCCGTTGCCAATGAAGACGTAGCACCCGGGTTTGGCTTGCAGCATGAACGCGAAGTCTTCCGAGCCCATGGTCGGCTCGACCTGCGCATTCACGTTGGGCTCACCCACGATTTGCTGTAAAACTTCCACTGCGAAGGCGGTCTGCGCGGCGTGGTTGATGAGGGGTGGGTAGTTGCGTTTGAACCTGAACTCAACCTCGGCACCGAAGGCAGCAGCGGTGTGCGTGGCAATGTCGCGCATGCGCTGCTCCATCAAATCAAGCACCTCAAGGGTGAAAGTTCGCACCGTTCCCACCAGTTTCGCATCGTCGGGTATCACGTTGGTCGCGCTGCCGGCGTGAATTTGCGTGATCGACAGCACGCCCGCCTCGATCGGGCTCTTGTTGCGCGACACAATCGTCTGCCAGCTCTGCGCAATCTGCACCGCCACCATGATCGGGTCCACACTCTTGTGCGGCTGCGCGGCGTGCGACCCCTTGCCGCGCACAATCACTTCAAACTCGTTGCTTGATGCCATCATCGGCCCGGGCGTCACGCCAAAAGTGCCCACCGGTGCGCCGGGCCAGTTGTGCATGCCGTACACCGCCTCCATCGGGCAACGTTCGAAAAGGCCGTCTTCGATCATTTTTTTTGCGCCGGCGCCGCCTTCTTCAGCGGGCTGAAAGATGACGTACACCGTGCCGTCGAACGTGCCGTGCTGCGCCAGGTAATGGGCCGCGCCCAACAGCATCGCCGTGTGCCCGTCATGACCGCAGGCGTGCATCTTTCTGGCGTGCTGTGACGCGTGGGCAAAGGTGTTGAATTCCTGCATGGGCAGCGCGTCCATGTCGGCGCGCAGGCCCACCGCGCGGCTGCTGGTCCCGCGCTTGATCACCCCCACCACACCCGTCACACCCATACCGCGCAACACCGGAATCTTCCATGCCTCCAGATTCTGTGCGACCACATCGGCCGTGCGCTGCTCCTCGTAGCAAAGTTCGGGGTGGGCATGAATATTGCGGCGAATTGCCTGCAACTCGGAATGAAATTCAACAATCGGATCGATCAGTTTCATGGGGCAGCCTGTGAGGTGATGGGAAATGTGACCTGAATTTCAGCGTGCATCTCATGGCCGGCGGACCGCCGCCAGCTGTGGAGGCCGCACACGAAATGGTTATATTACGCCTACGCCCTGCGGCGTGTTTTTAACTTTACGGAGACCTGTATGCGTCTGTTGTCAGCATCGAAATCTGGAAAGAGCGCCTTGCTCGGGTTGTTGCTTGCCGCCGCGTTTGCGGTGACGGCGCCAGTCGCCTCGGCGCAGGAATTCAAGCTGGCCATGAGTTCACCCCCGACATCGCTTGACCCGCATTTTTACAACCTGTTTCCAAACCTGAATGTTTCGGATCACGTCTTTGAAACGCTGGTGACCATGGATGCCGACAGCCGCGTGATCCCCGGGCTGGCCGAATCCTGGACGCTGGTGAACAACCTGACCTGGGAGTTCAAACTGCGCAAGGGCGTGAAGTTTCACGACGGCAGCGAAATGACGGCTGAAGACGTGTCGTGGTCGATGGACCGTCCGGCGACGATTGTCGGCAGCCCCGGCAAGTTCGACGTGTACACCAAGGCCATCATCAACAAGAAGATCATCGACCCGTACACGATCCGCTTCACCACCAAGGAGCCGTATCCGCTGATGCTGGCCGATTTGACCTCGATCTACATCGTCTCGAAAAAAGCCACCACGGGCCTCAGCAGCGACGATTTTTCGAGCGGCAAGGGCATGGTCGGCACCGGTCGTTTCAAGTTCGCGAAATTTCTGCGTGACGACCGGCTGGAGCTGGACCGCAACGACAGTTACTGGGGACCGAAACCCGCCTGGTCGAAGGTAACCCTGCGCTTTATCCCGAACGGTGCCACCCGCCTGGCGGCGCTGCTGGCCGGCGATGTGCAGGCGATCGAGAACGT
>NCGI01000087.1 GCA_002256925.1 Polaromonas sp. 28-63-22 | reverse complement strand
GTCCGTTTATAGTGACCAATCCCATTTTTTGTGCTGATGCACCGCCGGCCCGGCGGCTGCGCGGCCATCGCCCGAAGGCACGCTCTTGACCACCACGCAACAGGCCACCTCCCTCCTCGCTCCCCGCTTTGGCAGCGGCCAGGCGGTTCGCCGTCTTGAAGACGATGCCCTGCTGGCCGGCCGTGGCCAGTTCACCGACGACGTGAGCCCGGACGGGCAGGCGCGGCTGGTGTTCCTGCGCTCGCCCTACCCGCACGCCCGCATCGCCGCCATCGACACCGCTGCCGCGCGGGCCATGCCGGGTGTGCTGCAGGTGTTCACCGGGGCCGATCTGGTGGCGGCGGGCGTCAAGCCGCTGGCCGGCTCGGTCGGTTTCAAGCGGGCCGACGGCGCGCCCAGTGCCGCGCCGCCGCGCCGCGCGCTGGCGTACGAGCGGGTGCGTTTTGTCGGCGAGCCGGTGGCCGCCGTGGTGGCGCTCACGGTGCAACAGGCCCGGGACGCCGCAGAAGCGATCCAGATCGACTATGACGAGCTACCCATGGCCGTTGACATGGACGACGCCCTGGCCGCCGGCGCGCCGGCGCTGTGCCCGGAAGCGCCCGACAACATCGCGGCCGAGACGCGCTACGGCAACGCCGCTGCGACAGACGCCGCCTTTGCCGCCGCCCGCCATGTCGTCACGCTGGAGATCATCAACCAGCGCCTGTCGCCGCTCAGCCTGGAGCCGCGTTCGGTGCTGGCCGCGCTGGACCCGACCACGGCTCGCCTGACGATCCGCATGAGCACCCAGATGCCGTCGGGCGTGCGCAACACCGTCTGCGACGCCATCGGCATGGCCAAAGAGGACGTGCGGGTCGTGGTCGGTGACGTGGGCGGCGGCTTCGGCATGAAGACCGGCGCCTACCCCGAAGACGTGGCCGTGGCTTTTTGCGCCCGCGCGCTGCAACGCCCGGTGAAATGGGTGGCCGAGCGCAGCGAGGAATTCATCTCCAGCACGCACGGCCGCGACCTGCACAGCCAGGCGCAACTGGCCCTGGCTGACGACGGGAAAATTCTGGCGCTGCGGCTGGCCTCGCGGGCCAATGTGGGCGCTTACCCGACCGGCGCGGGCGTGGCGATTCAGCTGATGATCGGCCCTTGGGTGCAGACCAGCGTGTATGACATCCAGACCATTGATTTTCATTTCACGGCCGTGATGACGAACACCGCGCCGACCAGCGCCTACCGGGGCGCGGGCCGGCCGGAAGCCATTTTCTCGATGGAGCGGCTGATGGACGAGGCGGCGCGCCAGACCGGCATCGACCGCATCGCGCTGCGTCGCCGCAACTTCGTGCAGCCCGAACAGATGCCCTACAAGAACCCGATGGGCCAGACCTACGACAGCGGCCGGTTTGAGTCGGTGATGGACCAGGCGCTGGTGCTGGCCGGCTGCCGGCCGATGACGGCATCATCGAAGTGTTCACCGCCGTCAACGCGATGGGCCAGGGCATTCAGACCTCGCTGGCGCAACTGATGGTCGATGCGTTTGGCGTGCCGATGGAGAAAATTCGCGTCGTGATGGGCGACACCGACCGGGGCGACGGTTTCGGCAGCGCCGGCTCGCGCTCGCTGTTCACCGGCGGTTCGGCGCTGCAGGTGGGCGCCGAGCGGACGATTGCCACCGCCAAACAGCTTGCAGCCAGGGAGCTTGAAGCGGCTGAGCACGATATCGAATACGCCAATGGCCAGTTCAAGGTGGCCGGTACTGATTTGAGCATTGATTTGTTCACGCTAGCCGCGCGCCAGAGCGAGCAGCGCATCTTCATGGAGTCTGTCACCGCCGTGGCCGGACCGTCATGGCCCAACGGCTGCCACATCAGCGAAGTCGAGATCGACCCGCAGACCGGCCAGGTGGCCGTGGTGGCCTATGCGTCCGTCAACGACGTGGGCCGTGTCGTCAACCCGATGATCGTGCGCGGCCAGCTCGACGGCGGCGCCGTGCAGGGCATCGGCCAGGCGCTGTGCGAGCACCTCGTGTATGACCGGAGCACCGGCCAGCCACTGACCGGCAGCCTGATGGACTACGCCGCGCCGCGCGCCGGCGACACGCCACCCTTCAAGACCGAAATGGACGGGTCCACGCCCTGCACGAACAACCCGCTGGGCGTCAAGGGCGTCGGCGAGCTGGGCACCATCGGCGCCGGACCCAGCGTCGTCAATGCCGTGGCCGACGCACTGGCCCGGGGCGGCATGGCCGCGCAGGCCAGCCAGTTGCAGATGCCGCTGTCGGCGGCCAGGCTGTGGCACGTGATGCAGGCGCGCGGCTGAGCGACCGGGGCGTGATTGCCGCCTGCGCGTGCCTGAAAGCGCGGCATCGGAGGGGCTGTCCGTACAAGCGCGTCGCTATGAAAATAGTAGCTGCTCGCGCAGGCAATATCTGGGCTGCAAGCCTACTTACCTCCGAAAACAGCGGTGAACCCATGCTTGGCGCTGCCGGTAACGGGTTTCCCCGACTTCGCCGTTGGCGCAGCATGCCGCACTATGGGTCCGGCTGCTGCAACAACGACAGGAGACACCCCATGAACCCCATGCATCGAAGGCAGGCGCTGACCATCGCCACCGGACTCGCCGCCTCCATCGCCGTGCCCGGCGCCTGGGCGCAGTCGGGCGGCTACCCGAACCGGCCCATCAAATTGATCGTGCCTTTTCCCGCCGGCATCTCGCCCGACGTGGTGGCGCGGCTGATCGGTGACAAGCTGGGACAGGCGCTCGGTCAGCCGGTGGTGATTGACAACCGGCCTGGCGCTGGCGGCATGATTGGCGCCGAAGCGGCGGCCGTCAGCCCGGCCGATGGCTACAACCTGTTTTTCGCTGTCAAGTCCGTCATGGCGATTGCGCCGCATGTTTACACCACGGCCAAGTACAACCCTTTGAGAGACTTCAGGGGCGTGGCCGAAATTCTACTGGTGCCGCATGTGCTGACCGCCACACCCGGCGCGCCGTACAACACCATGAAAGAGTTCGTTGATTACGCCAAACGCAACCCCGGCAAGATCGATTTCGCCTCGCTCGGCGTCGGCTCGCAGCCGCATGTGGCGCTTGAAGCCTGGGCAGCGCGGCTCGGTATCAAGCTCAACCACGTGCCGTACAAAAGCAATCCGTCGCCCGATGTGATGAGCGGCGTGGTGAGCCTGTCGGTCGAAGCCTCGACCACCGCGATTCCGCTGATCAAGGCCGGCAAGATCAAGGCGCTGGGTATTTCGGGCGCCGAACGCAACGCGGCCCTGCCCGACGTGCCGACGATGACCGAGTTCGCCGCCAACCTCGACCCGAACGGCGTCATCGGCAATTCATGGCACGGCATCTTCACGCCGACCGGAACGCCCGACGACATCGTCAACCGGCTCAACACCGAGATCGTCAAGATCGTGAAGTCGCCCGACGTGCAGACCCGCCTGCGCGGACTCGGACTGACACCAACCGGCATGCCGGCCGCCACGCTGACCGCCGAGGTCTCGACCGACTACGCGTATTGGGGTCAACTCGTCAAGGAACTGGGCGTGAAGGTGGAGTAGCCGGCTGGTACGCCTCTGACCTCGGGGCGAACGGGCATTTCAGGACCTCCACGGCGGCCTTACTTCACCACCATCAGCGTGAACGGCCACACATAAGCCTGCAGCGTCACCAGCCCGCCGACCAGGCAGGCCAGCGCGATCGAGTGCCAGAAGACGAAGCGCAAGATATCGCCTTCATGGTTGAACCAGCGCGTGGCGGTTGACGCCACCACGATGGACTGCGCGTCGATCATCTTGCCCATCACACCGCCGGAGCTGTTGGCCGCGCCCATCAGGTTCGGGCTCAGGCCGAGCTGGTCGGCGGCTACCTTCTGCATGCCGCCGAACAGCACGTTCGAGGCCGTGTCGGAACCCGTCAGGGCCACGCCCAGCCAGCCCATCAGCGTGCCGAAGAAGGGGTAGAACACACCAGTGTTGGCGAACGCCAGGCCCAGTGTGGTGTCGGTGCCCGAAAAACGCGTCAGCGTGCCGAGGGCCAGCATCAGCACGATGGTCAGCAGCGAATAGCGCACCAGCACCAGCGTGCGGCCGAAGGTCTTGATGAGCTGCCACGGGTTGTACTTCATGACCAGGCCGCCGACGACGGCCGACAGCAGGATGCCGGTGCCGGTCGCCGACAGCAGCGCGAACGAATACACCGCCGCCTCCCTGGTGGGGCTTGCCACCACCGGCGGCATTTTTTCGACCAGGTTGTGCAGGCCGCTGATCGGGAAGTTGGGCGCAAAAATGCCGTTCAGCCAGGCCTTGACGGGCGGCAGACCCCAGACGAACACGAACACCGTCAGGATCGCCCAGGGCGTCCAGGCGCGGATGATGTCGGCGCGCGAATGGCGCGAGGGCGTGGCGGGTAGCGGCTGGCCGCGCGTGGCACCGTCGGAAAGGCTGGCCGCCACGCCGCTGGCAGCGCCGGCCTCGACGTCGGCGCGGCTGTTGTCAACACGGCCTTTCAGCGTCGTCGAGGTCCAGATTTCTTTCGGTTGCCAGACTTTCAAAAAGGCGATCAGCGAGACCATCGAGACAATCGCCGCGATCACGTCCACCAGCTCCGGGCCGATGTAGTTGGACACCAGGAACTGCGACAGGGCGAAGGAGGCGCCGGTGACAAAGATCGCCGGCCAGATGTCTGCCATCGCCTTGCGCCCGGCAAAAGCCCAGATCAGCCAGAACGGCACCAGCAGCGAGAAAAATGGCAGTTGCCGGCCGACCATGGCCGAAATTTCCATCAGGTCATAGCCATGCACTTTCGACAGCGTGATGATCGGCGTGCCCAGGGCGCCGAAGGCCACCGGCGCGGTGTTGGCGATCAGGCTCAGGCCGGAGGCCGCCAGCGGCGAAAAACCGAGCCCGATCAGGATGGCGGCCGTCACGGCCACGGGCGTGCCAAAACCCGCCGCGCCTTCGAAAAAGGCGCCGAAGGCAAACGCAATCAGCAGCAGTTGCAGCCGCCGGTCCTGCGTGATGCCGGCAATCGAGTCCTGCAGGATCTTGAAGCTGCCGTTTTGTTCGGTGAGCTGGTGCAGGAAGATGATGTTCAGCACGATCCAGCCGATGGGCAGCAGACCCGTCAGGCCACCGAAGAACGCGGCGTTGCCAGCCATGCTGGCCGGCATGCCATAGGCAAAAATCGCGATAGCCAGTGCCGCCAGCAGACCGGCACCGGCGGCGATATGCGCCTTCAGGTGCAAAAAGCCAAGACCGACCAGCATCACCACCACCGGTATCGCCCCCAGCAGGGTCGAGATGATCATGTTGCCGAACGGGTCGTAGATTTGCTGCCACAAAGTGGGTTGCATGGGGTGCCTCCAAAAACGTTGGACCCGCATCGGCGTGCAGGTTTGTCGGTGTCAAAAGATTGCGCGGCCAGCCCGGCTGCGGCTTCTTGCGCGCGGCGCTAATCAAAGCACAGTCCGTGCGTGCAGCGTGTAGGCTTTCGCCTTGATATCGTTTTTTTGTTTGCTCAATCGCGCTTGTCCTGCTCCCACCAGCGGGCACCCAACGGGCCCTGCAGCCAGCCGATGAAGCCCCTGGCTTTCACGGCAAGCAGGCGCGCCTGCAACACGAAAATTGTCGAAGCTGCAGGCTTTTGCCGTTCGCAACATCAGCCCGGCCGTGCATCAGGTTCGAGACGGCCGCTGAAGACGCACCGCTGTCATTGCGATGGCCGAAAGGCCGCCTCCATGCCTGGCCTTCATGCCGGCAGGCCGTCGGTCGGTGAGGTGGTTTCCGAAAAACCCTGGTAACAGTTGACGAATTTTTTAACTATCGCGCTCACTGGGTCGATGAAGGGGGCGGCGGCAAAGCCACAGGCCACCCGCCCGAAAAATCGATGATTGCACCCGTCAGGAAGGTGCCCTCCATCGTGGCCAGGTAGTGGATGAGCTCGCCGATCTCTTCGGGTCTGGCAAGGCGGCCCGCAGGCACAACCTGTTCGATGTACGCCCGGCCTGCTGCGTTGTCAACGAATCGCGCCCGGGGATAGTACGTTTCGCTGTACAGGTAGTTCGGGGCGATGGCATTGACAGGTATGCCATGAGGCGCCAGCTCGATGCTCAGTGATTTGACCAGGGCATTCGCCCCTGCTCGTGCGATGTCTGGAATGGAGCCGCCTGGCAACGGCAGGCGGTTTCGATTCGACGAAATGAACACAACACGTGCCTTGGTTTGGTTCTTGAGTCGCGGTATGGCGGCCCGGGCAATGCCAAACGGAAATACGACCAGGCGGTCCAGCGTGGCCTGAAGGCTTTCTAACGCTGCCGCCTCGACAGGACCATGAATCGGGGGACAGGCGTCATTGCTTACCAGGACATCCAGACGGTTGCTGACGGCCCAGGCGGATTCAACAATATCGGCCGCATGTTGGTCGGGAAGCACCACCACGCCTGGATGGGCGTTTTGATAACTCTCGCGCGCACCGGAAGCAACGAAGGCGAGGTCGTGCGCCACGATCTGAAACCCGGCCTTGAGAAGGGACGCCACCGCAGGCGGACCCGCGAATGTGAGTGCGTTGGTAATGAGGGCCACTGGCTTGGTCATTTCGCGTCTCCGGTAATGAAGAAGGCTGCAGACGGGCAGTATGAAGCACGACGATGACTCAGCCCCGGGTGTGCGGCCTGCCTGGGCCGTCAGGGCCGCATTCACTGGTCAAATAACGGCCGTAACCAACGTGTTTACTGCGCAAGCAGCTACTAAATGTATAGCGGCTGCGGCAACAAAAAACCCGCTGAAAGCGGGTTTTTCATGGTGCGTGTGTTTGGGCCCGGCGCAAGCCGGCTGACGCAGGTGAAAACGAAGCCTAAAACGGAATGTCATCATCCATGTCATCGAACCCGCTGGCAGCTTTCGACGCTGCGGGTGCCTGCCGGGGCGCGGCAGCCGCTGCGCGAGCCGGCGCTGCGGCGCGGGGCTGGTAGCCGCCGCCGTCGCCGCCGTCATCCTGCGACGACGGGCCGCCCATGCCCTGGCGACTGCCGAGCATCTGCATCTGGTCGGCGCGGATTTCGGTGGTGTATTTCTCGACGCCGTCCTTGTCGGTCCACTTGCGCGTGCGCAGCGAGCCTTCGACATACACCTGCGAGCCCTTGCGCAGGTACTGGCCGACGATCTCAGCCAGCCGGCCGCCGAAGGCCACACGGTGCCATTCGGTCGCTTCCTTGGCTTCGCCGGTCTGCTTGTCTTTCCACTTGTCGGTGGTGGCGATGGTGACATTGGCGATCTGGTCGCCGTTCGGGAAACTGCGCATTTCGGGGTCTTTGCCCAGATTGCCGACGATGATGACTTTGTTGACGGATGCCATGGCGTGTTCTCCTAATCATTTCAGCTCAATCAGACAGTTTAACTGCCCGCGCCATGACCGGCCCGGCTGGGAGCGTCGTGCATAGGCAAGCAGCCAGTCAAAGCCTCGCGAAGTCAGCTTTCAGACAGGCTGCGTGTGGCGCTGAATCAGGTGATTACCGGGGTACCTGTTCCGCTTGCAGTTGCGGCGATGCTGACGGTACGCCCAACAGCGGCCGTATAGGTGGTTTTCTTGACATCGCCATCATTTAAGAACACGTACTCGCCCTTGACCTGTGCGGCGGTTACGGTCATCAGCAAATAGCCGCGCCGGATCGTGTCGCAATAGGCTACGTCATCAATCAGGCCCAGCCCGGCGCCGACGGCGGTTGCCCCCAGTGCGCTGCCGTCAATAGAGCTTGCAAGGGTACCCAAACCAGCACTCTCAAAGCCAGGCGCAGTCACTGAAGTCCCGGCAAACTCGACCCCGACTTTCACGCCTGCCAGCGTGGTCAGATTGGTAAACCAGCCGTTGTGCGAGTCGCCTGACAGCGCTACCAGCCGCTTGCCCTGCGTTTTAACAGTTTGCAAAATGGCCTCTCGCTGGCTGGGGTAGCCGTCCCAGGAATCAAGGTTGTAGGGCAACAGCGGATTAACGGCAGTGTTCAGCAACGGAGAAACAGCACCTCCGCCGGCACGCGTTGCTTTGGCTGTCAAGTATGCGGAAATAGCAGCCGGTACGCCAGCAGGGTTGGTGGCCTGGACCTGAAGCACCGACGCCGGAAACCACATCCGCGCCATGATGTCCTGGTTACCCAAAAACTGCCACGTTGCCGTGGAAGCGCCAATGCCGCTGGTAAGCCAGTTTTGCTGCTCGGAACTCATTATCTGGCGCGATGCATCGGGGCGGATACCACCTGCGTTTGGCGTAATGCCTGCCAGATAGCGGCCGATGCCACCATCCGCGTCACCAAAGTTGTCATATTGGCGGTCACGGCCTTCAATGCGCGTATCCACCATATGCAAGGTAAACACATTGCCAAAATCAAAGCGGCGATAAATCTTCAGCAGATTATTGACATCAGGCGTACGAATCGGCATCCACTCGTGATAGACCTTTGCAGCTATATTTTTGCGCGTAACCCAGTCACCCTGGGTCGCAGAGTTATGGTTTTCTGCACCGTTGACGTATGAATTGTTGGCAAACTCATGATCGTCCCATACCGTGATCCACGGCATCTTCGCATGCAATGCCTGAAGGTTCAGGTCTGACCTGTACAGCGCATAACGGGTACGGTAGTCGTTCATGGTCACGATATCGTTTGCGGGGCTTGTCACCCTGCCTCCGGGAATGCTCGAATTTCCAAATTTCAAAGGGTCCGAACCATATTCATAAATATAGTCACCGACGTGTATGGCGTACTGCGCATCCGACTTGGCTGCCGAGTCGTAGGCGTGAAAATAACCTTCTGAATACAAGGCACAAGAGAACACGGCAAATTTCACGGACACGGCAGTCCCGGCAGGAAGAGTACGCGTGGTACCCACCGTCGAGACCACGCCTGCAGCATCCCTGAAACGATAAAAGTAGGTAGAACCTGCTGTCAGGCCTTTGACATCAACCTTGGCGGTAAATGAGCTTGCTTCTGTTGTGAGCAGTGTTCCAGATCGCACGATGCTGGTAAAGGCCGTATCGGTGGCTACTTCCCAGGTCAGACTGACATCGGCTGTACTGGCTGCGATTTTGGCGTGCGTCCACAACATCACGCTATCGGCAAGTGGGTCGCCGCTGGCCACGCCGAAAGCGAATACCGCTGGCGCCACGGGAGTAACTGGCGCAGGTACCGCTACCGGGCTACTGACATCGCCACCGCCGCAAGCTGCCAGAGACCCCGTCATCGCAACTGCAGCAGCGCTGGCTGACGATTTGAGCAGAAAGTCCAAAAAGTCCCGGCGCTGGCCGTTTGATACTTCCCTTGGGTCGGTTCCGGAATGCAGCAGGTGTTGGTTGAATTTTTTAAACATTTACAGTGTCCAGTTGAAAGCTACGAATTAAATGCTGCCTGTGTGACAGGTCCGTGAAGCCCTTGCGGCAACCACCTGGCAGGCCAATTTGCAGACAAGGTCAAGGCCGGGCTCGGCGGCACAGCAAGTTCAGGTATGCAAAGCTATGATCAAGGGTTACCCAAAGCCACCTGTTTTGAACTCCAACACACTTCCTGAACGCTCCGGCCTGCATCTGGAAAATGCGATAAATGCCCTCGCCGCCCAGCAGATCAGCATTCGCGGCGCGCGCACGCACAACCTGAAGAACATCGACCTCGATATTCCGCGCAACCAGCTGGTGGTCATCACCGGCCTGAGCGGTTCGGGCAAGTCCTCGCTGGCCTTCGACACGCTGTATGCGGAAGGCCAGCGCCGCTATGTCGAAAGCCTGAGCACCTATGCGCGGCAGTTCTTGCAGCTGATGGACAAGCCTGACGTGGACATGATCGAGGGCCTGTCGCCGGCCATTTCGATCGAGCAAAAGGCCACTTCGCACAACCCGCGCTCCACCGTGGGCACGGTCACTGAAATTCATGACTACCTGCGGCTGCTGTTCGCGCGTGCCGGCACACCGTATTGCCCCGAGCATGATCTGCCGCTGCAGGCGCAAAGCGTCAGTGAGATGGTCGATGCCGCCCTCAGCCTGCCCGAGGACACGAAGCTGATGATCCTGGCGCCGGTGGCCCGGGAAAAGAAGGGCGAGTTCGTCGATGTGTTTGCCGAGATGCAGTCGCAGGGCTATGTGCGTTTCCGGGTCGATGGCACGGCCTATGAGTTTGACGACCTGCCCAAACTCAAAAAGACCGAAAAGCACAACATCGACGTGGTGATTGACCGCATCAAGGTGCGCCACCTTCCCGTTGCCGCCGCATCGGCGGGGGCTGTTCGCCCGGAACCTGTCGAAGGCTCAGGCCCGGCTTCGCCCAGTGAAGCCCGAACGGACTTTGACAACATGCGCCAGCGCCTGGCCGAGAGCTTTGAAGCGGCGCTGCGGC
>NCGI01000508.1 GCA_002256925.1 Polaromonas sp. 28-63-22 | reverse complement strand
TACGAGGCAGAAAGCGTTTCGTCGCCCAGCGACCATTGCCATCCATGACGATAGCCACATGGTACGGAACCTTGCTCATGGCAGGAACCGCAGACACGGCGAGCTACCCGCATTGAGCGTCCGTAGGACCCGGCCATGCAAGCCAGGGCCGCGGAACCGGCTTTGCCGGGCCGCAGGCGCAGCGGCCCCCTCGGGGGGCAGAGAGTTACGCGAAGCGAGTGAAGGTGGGGCCAAGGGCCGCAGTGCCGGGCCGCCCCAAGCAAGGCCAGACCCCCCGGGAACAAGACGACGCCAAGCCAGCGACCGCAGGACCCGGACCTGCAAGCCCGGGCCGCGGAGCGGCCCCCCCGGGGGGCAGGGAGCGACACGCAGTGCGCGAACGTGGGGGCAATTTCACACCGCCATGATGTCTTGTTCCTTGCCGGCGACAAGTTTGTCCACCTCAGCAATGAAACGGTCAGTGAATTTCTGGATTTCTTCCTGCGACCGGCGCTCGTCGTCTTCTGACGCCAGCTTTTCCTTGACGAGTTTTTTGACGCCGTCGTTGGCGTCGCGGCGCAGATTGCGAATCGCCACCTTCGCATGCTCGCCCTCGGCGCGCACGACCTTGGTGAGTTCCCTGCGCCGCTCTTCCGTCATCGCCGGCATCGGCACGCGAATCAGGTCGCCCTGCGCCGCCGGGTTTAAACCCAGGTCGGAATCACGAATGGCTTTCTCAATCTTGGCGCCCATGCCCTTTTCCCATGGCGACACGCTGATGGTGCGCGCGTCAAGCAGTGACACATTGGCCACCTGGCTGATAGGCACCATGGAACCGTAGTAATCCACGTGGACGGTGTCGAGCAGGCCAGGGTTGGCGCGGCCGGTGCGAATCTTCGTCAGGCCATTCTTGAACGACTCCAGCGATTGCTGCATTTTCTGGTCTGCTTGCTGCTTGATTTCAACAATACTCATACTCGAATCTCCGGATTTCTGGGTACAAAAAGAGGCTATGAATCTATCGAAAAGCTGTAAAACAGCCGACCACACCTGGCCAGGCGGATCAAACGTGGACCAGCGTTCCTTCGTCTTCACCCTGCACAACACGCTTGAGCGCGCCGTGCTTGAAAATGCTGAAGATCTTGATCGGCAGCTTCTGGTCCCGGCACAGCGCGAAAGCAGTCGCGTCCATCACTTCAAGGTTTTTTCCCATCGCCTCGTTGAAGGAAATGCTGGTGTAACGCGTGGCGTGAGGGTCTTTCTTCGGATCTGCGGAGTAAACACCGTCCACCTTGGTCGCCTTCAGGACGATTTCTGCGCCGATCTCGGCGCCACGCAGGGCGGCCGCAGTGTCGGTGGTGAAAAAAGGATTGCCGGTACCGGCGGCAAAGATGACAACCTTGCCTTCTTCCAGATACTGCAGCGCCTTGGGCCGAACATAGGGCTCGACCAC
>NCGI01000507.1 GCA_002256925.1 Polaromonas sp. 28-63-22 | reverse complement strand
GGTCAGGCGCATCATGGGCGCCATGCGGTGCGTGGGCGGCGTGAGCGGCGTGATCGTGCGGTTTTGGCGTGGTCATCAGGGGCTTTCCAGGGGGCTTGTCCTGATTAGACAACCTGAAGTTACTATAGAGCCAATCTTCCTCTGGAGAGTCCTTCATGAAAATCGGAGAATTGGCCCAGGTCGCCCAATGCACGGTGGAAACGGTGCGTTACTACGAAAAAGAAGGCCTGCTCAGCGCGCCGGCCCGCACGTCGGGCAACTTTCGTATCTACAGCGCCGCGCATGTCGAGCGCCTGCGCTTCATCCGCAACTGCCGCGCGCTGGACATGAGCCACGGCGAAATACGCACGCTGCTGGCGCTGGCCGACCAGCCCGCCGAAGACTGCGGCGCCATCAATGACGTGTTTGACCAGCACATCGCGCATGTCGATGAGCGCCTGCGTGAACTGGCGCAGCTCAAGCTGCAGCTCGACGCCCTGCGCACCACGTGCCAGAGCCGTCAGGCCGTTGATGCCTGCGGCATTCTGCACGGCCTGGCTGCGATGGACGCCGATGCCCGGCACGAGCGCCACACCCACCTGGGTTGAGCCGGCCGCCTGCGAGTTGCGTAAACTCAAGGCATAACTTCAGGAGACACCCGCGTGATCACTCTTCATGGCTTTCCAATTTCCAACTACTACAACAAGGTCAAACTGGCCCTGCTTGAAAAAAGCGTGCCTTTCACCGAGGAGTTTGTTCATCCGAAGAACGCGGACGCGGCGGTGTTTGCCATGTCGCCCTTGGGCAAAATCCCGTTTATCCGCACGCCGCAGGGCGCGCTGTGCGAGAGCCAGGCCATCATGGAATACATCGAGGCAGCCTACCCGGGCGCCGCGCTGGTGCCGGCCGAGCCCTTTGCTGCCGCCAAGATGCGCGAGCTGATCACCTTCATCGATCTGCACCTGGAGCTGGTGGCGCGCGAGCTGTACACGCGAAAGCGCGCAGGCGCGGGTCAAAAAGCAGCTCGATAAAAATATCGCGGCTTTCAAAAGCCTGGTCAGGTTTGCGCCTTTCGTGGCGGGCGATACCTTCACGCAGGCCGACTGCGCCGCCTTTGCCAGCCTGCCGGTGATCGGCATGGCCACCAAGGCGGTCTATGGCGAAGACCTGCTGCTGGCGGCGGGCATCGACTACAAGCCGTACATCAAGATGATCGGCGAACGCCCGGCGGCCCAGAAGGTGCTGGCCGACCGCAAGGCGTTCTCGGCCCAGACCCCGGCCTGAAAAATTGTTCGGCATGAGCCTTGACGCGCTGCTGGAGCAGGCCCTGTCGGGCGTGTACCGCCTTTGCGCCTATGTGTTGATGAACGGCGTGGACGATCCGGCGCTGCTGGCGTTCATCTTTTGCTAGCCAGGTCGCTATAGAAATAATAGCTGCTCGCGCAGGTATTACCTGGGCTGCAGGCCTTTTTTATACTTGGATTCAAGTACGAAGTGCAACGTGTCCAAAACAGGTGGATCAAGTAGCCATAGGATTGCCCTATTTGACCTGCCAGTCTTCAAGAAGCACGATG
>NCGI01000506.1 GCA_002256925.1 Polaromonas sp. 28-63-22 | reverse complement strand
CGTGTTTTTGGGCCTGGCGCTGGTGCAGGGCGTGCTGATCGTCAGTGCCTTCAATGTGAAGCGGGCCCGGCGCACGTCGCTGATGCCGGCCTGAGCGCCAGCAGCCTGCGTTGGGGCTGCAGCGGGGTGCGGCGCGAAAGCGGTGCGGTATCCTGTAACCATGTATGTGCCCTTTTTCGGCCTGACGCAGGCGCCTTTTTCCATCGCCCCCGACCCGCACATGCTCTTCATGAGCGAGCGGCACCGCGAAGCGCTGGCGCATCTGCTCTACGGCGTGGGTGGACGCGAGGGGGCGTTGAGTGGTTCGGGCGGCGGCTTCGTGCTGCTGACCGGCGAGATCGGCACCGGCAAGACGACCGTGTGCCGATGTTTTCTGGAGCAGATTCCGGCCCATTGCAACGTCGCGTACATCTTCAACCCGAAGCTCACGGTGGTCGAGCTGCTGCAGTCGGTGTGCGAGGAGTTTCGCATTGCCCCGCCGAAATATCGGCCCTTGCCGACCGTCAAGGACTACGTGGATCCGCTCAATGCCTTCTTGCTGGAGGCCCACGCAGCCGGCAGGAACAATGTCCTGATCATCGATGAGGCGCAGAACCTGTCGGCCGACGTGCTGGAGCAGTTGCGCCTGCTGACCAATCTGGAAACCAGCGAACGCAAGCTGCTGCAGATTGTGCTGATCGGCCAGCCCGAGCTGCGCGACAAATTGAAGCGGCCCGAGCTGGAGCAACTGGCCCAGCGCGTGATTGCGCGCTACCACCTGACGGCGCTGACCGAGGCCGAAACCGCGCAATACATCGGGCACCGCCTGGAGGTGTCGGGGCTTAAAAGCGCGCTGCCTTTTGACCGGAAAGCCCTGCGGCGCATTCACCAGCTCGCGCAGGGTGTGCCGCGCCGCATCAACCTGCTGTGCGACCGGGCGCTGCTGGGCGCGTTTGCGTCGGGCGACGCGGCGGTCAGCGCGCGCATGGTGGACAAGGCCGCCGCCGAGGTGTTCGATCCGGCGTCGCAGCCGCCCGCTCTGGCAGCGCGCAGGCGGCAGGGCTGGGTGCTGATGGGGCTGGGCGTGCTGGCCGGCGCCGCGCTGGTGGTGGCCGTGGTTGACCT
>NCGI01000505.1 GCA_002256925.1 Polaromonas sp. 28-63-22 | reverse complement strand
CCGTCGTAGTTCGCGGTGATGCTGCCGGCGCCGTAGTTGACGCGTTCACCCACGGTCGCGTCACCCAGGTAGGCCAGGTGGTTGGCCTTGGCGCCTCGGGCCAGCGTGGCGTTCTTGACCTCGACAAAGTTGCCGATGTGCACCTCGGCACCGAGCTTGGCGCCGGGCCGCAGCCGGGCGAACGGGCCGACCAGCGCGCCCTCGCCCACCTGCACGCCAAGCTTTTCGCCGTCGATATGGGTGAAGGGATGAATCACCGCGCCGGCCGCGATGGTGGCGTTGGCAATCACGCAGTTGGCGCCGATACGCACGCCATCGCCCAGGGTGACGCTGCCCTCGAACACGCAGTTCACATCGATCTCGACGTCCTGGCCGCAGGCGAGTGCGCCGCGCACATCAAAACGGGCCGGGTCCGCCAGGCGCACGCCCTCGGTCATTAACGCGTTGGCGCGCCGGCGCTGAAACACGCGTTCCAGCTCGGCCAGCTGGACCGGGCTGTTCACCCCCGCGACCTGCGCCGCGTCGTTGATCTGGTGCGCCACCACGGCCACGCCGTCGGCCACCGCAAATTTCACGATGTCGGTCAGGTAGTACTCGGCCTGCGCGTTCTTGTTGTCGAGCCGCGCCAGCCAGCTGCGCAGCCGCTGCGTCGGCACCGCCATGATGCCGCTGTAGATTTCATCGATGCTGCGCTCGGCCTCGGTGGCGTCTTTCTGCTCGACGATGGCCCGCACCTGCGCGGAGGCCTGCACGCCAGCGCGAACGATACGCCCGTAGCCGGTCGGGTCCTGCATGCGCAGGGTCAGCAGCGCCAGACGCTGGCCGTCGCATTCGGCCAGCAGGGCCTGCAGCGTGGCCAGCTCGGTGAGCGGCACATCGCCCGACAGCACCAGCGTCACGCCGTCATCGGCCAGCAGCGGCAGCGCCTGCTGCACCGCATGGCCGGTGCCAAGCTGCGGCGACTGGCGTGCGAACTTCAGCGGCGATTGGATGTCCAAAGTGCCTGCAGCCCAATCAGTACGTGCGCAGGCTGCTTCTACTTCGATAGCACCATGGCCCGTGACCACCACCACCTGGCGCGCCGATAACCGTGCGGCGCAGTCG
>NCGI01000504.1 GCA_002256925.1 Polaromonas sp. 28-63-22 | reverse complement strand
CATCCCCAGCCTCGCCGGCTCACGGCCTCACTGAAACGCCACTTCCGAAAAACTCCGCAGCTTGCGGCTGTGCAGTTGCGTGATGCCCTCGGCGCGCAGCAGTTCCACGGCGCGTATGCCGATACGCAGGTGCTGGTCCACCCGTTCGCGGTAAAAATGGTTCGCCATGCCGGGCAGCTTGATCTCGCCGTGCAGTGGCTTGTCGCTGACGCACAGCAGGGTGCCGTAGGGCACGCGAAAGCGAAAACCGTTGGCGGCAATCGTCGCGCTTTCCATGTCAAGCGCAATCGCGCGGCTCTGGCTGAAGCGGCGCTGCGGCTGGTTGCCGGGCAGCAGCTCCCAGTTGCGGTTGTCGGTCGAGGCCACGGTGCCGGTACGCATGATGCGCTTGAGGTCAGGGCCGACGGCCTGCGTCACGTCTTCCACCGCCTGCTCCAGCGCCTTCTGGATTTCGGCCAGCGCCGGAATCGGCACCCACAGCGGCAGCTCTTCGTCGAGCACGTGGTCCTCGCGCACATAGCCGTGCGCCAGCACGTAGTCGCCGAGCTGCTGGCTGTTGCGCAGGCCGGCACAGTGGCCGAGCATGATCCACGCATGCGGGCGCAGCACCGCGATGTGGTCGGTGATGTTTTTGGCATTGGCCGGGCCGACGCCGATGTTGACCATCGTGATGCCGCTGCGGTCGGCGCGGACCAGGTGGTAGGCCGGCATCTGCGGCAGGCGTGCGGGCGACACGCCCAGCTCGTCGCTGGCGGCTGTGGGCAGTCCGGCACGCCGGGTCACCACATTGCCGGGTTCCACAAACGCCACGTACTCGCTGGCCGGGTCGGCCATCTCCTCATGGCCCAGCCGGACGAACTCGTCGATGTAGAACTGGTAGTTGGTGAACAGCACATGGTTCTGGAACCAGTCGGGCGACGTGCCGGTGTAGTGGCGCAGGCGCTGCAGAGAATAGTCCACCCGCGCGGCGGTAAAGAGCGACAGCGGCCTGGGCTCGCCGGGCTGCACTTCGTAGGTGCCGTTGGCAATGCCGTCGTCCATGGCGGAGAGGTCGGGCAGGTCGAACACATCGCGCATCAGCATGCGGCGCGCAGCACTCATGGCG
>NCGI01000086.1 GCA_002256925.1 Polaromonas sp. 28-63-22 | reverse complement strand
GAGTCGATTGCCTCGAGCGCGATGCGCGGGTGCAACTGTCGGGCTGCAAAGGCCTGGTCGATTTTGGTGCGGCCTGTGAAGGAGGGGTGGTAGGTGATCAGCGGCTCGCCGGCAAGGTCTTCGAGCGTCACAGCGTCCTTGCGGGCCAGCGGATGGTCGCGCGGCATGACCAGCATGTGCTGCCATTCGTAGCAGGGGAGCGTCACCAACTCGTCGTAATGCGTGAGCGATTCGGTGGCGATGCCAATTTCGGCCACTTCGTCGATCAGCATACGGGCCACCTGTTCGGGTGAGCCCTGATGCAGGCTGACGTTGACCTTGGGGAAAGCTTCAAGCAGCTTGGCGACCGGCTGCGGCAAGACATAACGTGCCTGGGTATGGGTGGTGGCGATGGAAAGCGTGCCGCTGTCCTGGGCTGAATATTGTTCCCCGATGCGGCGCAGGTTGCCGACCTCGCGCATGATCAGTTCGATGCTCTTGAGCACATGCTCGCCCGGTTCGGTCACGCGCTTGAGTCGCTTGCCGTGGCGCGCAAAGATATCCACGCCAAGCTCTTCCTCCAGTTCGATGATTGCCTTGGATACGCCCGGTTGGGAGGTGTGCAGCGCTTTGGCGGTTTCGGTCAGATTCAGGTTGCGGCGCGCGGCTTCCTGAACGAAGCGGAATTGATGAAGGTTCATATCAAATTTTGGCTGATTATCAATTTTATTATGCCATTTTGCGACTTTAGAGGTCGGTTCACAGCCGGCAAACCGAGATGCGCGGCGCTGCTCAAGCGCTCGGAGGAACGGCCGGTGACAAGGCAATATCGGCCATGAGGGATGTGAGCTGGGCGTATTCGCCGGCGGTGGGCAGGAGTTCGACCGGCACGTCAGGGTGAGCCGCCCTGATCTGGCTGACCAGCAGCGGGAGATCTTCCCGGGCGTGCTTGCCAACACCAAGAAAAAGCGGGAAGACCCTTATTCTGCGTGCGCCAGCAGCTATCAAATCCGTAGCGGCTTCTGGCAGGGTGGGCGTACAGAGTTCGAGGTAGGCGCAGCGCACCGGTGCGCCCGGCTGACGCGCCCGGATGTCGGCGGCCACGGCTTCGATCGGCAGCCGCCACTGCGGATCGCGTGATCCGTGGGCAAACAGGACAATGCCCGAAGCGGCTTTTTCGGCTTCAGTATCTGCGTGACGCGAGGGTTTCAGGGAATTCATGGCATTCATGGCAGATTGTTCGTCTAGCGTTTGACCACCAGCCAGCCGAACGCGCCCAGCGACACCGTCATGTAGAGCAGGCCGGGCGCGGCGGCAGCCAGCCACGGCTGCCAGTTTCGCAGGTTGCCGATGTAGCCAAACACGTTGTTGAGCAGGAAAAAACTGATGCCGATCATCACGCCGGCAAACACATAGCCGGCGATGCCTCCCGAACGGAAATGAAGGTAGGCGAAGGGCAGCGCCAGCATCACCATCACCAGGCAGCTCAGCGGATAAAAAACCTTCTTCCAGAATTCAATTTCATAGCGCTGGGCTGTCTGCCCGTTGGCATCGAGGTGACGAACATAGTTGAACAGGTCGATGGTGGCCATGCGCTCGGGCTTGAGAAGCGCCACGGCGACCATTTCTGCGCTGATCCCGCTGCGCCACTGATAGCTCGGCAGCGTCTGGCGGGTGATGCGGGGGTTGTCCTGGGGTGTGGCCTTGCCCCTGGCGCCTGCATCGCCTGTCCGGGGAAACTCTTCGCGGGTGACCTGGCTGAGCACCCAGGCATCGCCCTCGCCAAAAGTGGCTTGTGGCGCTTCGGTGGTTGAAACGATTTGCCCCTGGTTGTTGAATTCAAAGATCCGCACGCCCCGCATCTTGTTTTCGGGCGTCAGGGCTTTGACGTTGACCACATAGTTGTTGTAGGTCTGCTTTTCCTTGAGCCAGGCCCCCGTCTGTCCGACGGTGATTCTGTTCTGGTAGCGCGCCTTGAGCAGTTGTGCAGCCCGGTCACTGGCGGGTGCGAGGTAGTCGCCTACCGCGAAACTGAGCAGCACGAAGAACGCACCCAGCCCCAGCAGCAGCCGCAGAGCGCGCCAGGGTCCGAGACCACTGGTGCGCAGGATGGTGTATTCCGAACTCTGGGCCAGGCGGGCCATGACAAAAATAGTGCCGATCAGGACAGAGATCGGCAGCAGTTCGTAAAGATGGTTCGGCACCAGCAAGGCGACGTAAAGCAGGGCGTGCCTGATCTGGTAGATGTTGGCCGTCGCTTCCAGACTGCTGCGCCGGCCAAGGTGCTGGAGTTCGTCCACGAGGTCAAAAAAGAGGAACAGGGCGAGAAAACCAAGTGCCACCAGCGCAATGGCGAGCAGCACTTCACCGTAAATCAGCCGTCGAATGGTTTTCATGCGGTGGGTTCCGTGTCGCGTACGGCCAGCTTCTCGCGCTGAAGGCGGGGGGCAGGGCGAAGCACCCAGTTTGAATTGCGCTTGATCAACCACGCCATCGCCAGCACAAAAACACCGCCATGCAAAAGCACGAGGAGGTTGCCAAAGCCGATCAGCCCCATGGAAATCCAGCCCTGTCCGAAGTTCAGCAGGTTGTTGTAAACCACGAAGGCTAGCAGAACAAAAATAAGGTTGCCGCTGCGTCCGCCGCGCGGATTGACGCTCGATAGCGCCAGCGCAAGCACGACTATGTTGACGGCGGCCAGAGCCAGGCCGAACCGCCACGAGAGCTCGCTCTGATTGGACCGCGTCGGGGCCTTGAGCAGGTCGCGGGTTGACAGCAGCTTGGCTTCGGGCGTGCCCTCGCTCACCGGGTCCGAGTCACCGGCCTGGGTGCCGTATTCCTCAAACTCGCTGATTTTTATGCCGTTCTGGCCAGACTCGCTTTCCAGGCGCTGCCCGCCCTCGAGAATCAGAAAGCGCGTGTCGCCACGCGTTTCAACGCGGCCGGATCGGGCTGTAGTCACCGCGCTTTTCCCGTTGTCATTGCTGGAAATAAAGACGTCGTTGCTTGTCTGCGCGGCGGCCTTTTCGCGGTCGATGAAAAAAACCCTGTTTCCGCTGGACGATTCCATGAACTGTCCAGGCGCCACCCGCGCCAGGTCGCCGCGCTGCTCGAAGCGGGTTTGCATGTCCTTCGTTCGCTGGTTGCTCCACGGCCAGACGAAGAGCGCCATCAGTCCAATCACCAGCAGGATCGGCCAGGCAAATCGGTACATCGGCCTGAGAAAGCCGGTGAGTCCCTGCCCGCTGGTGAACCAGACGACCATCTCGCTGTCGCGGTACATGCGCGACAGGGCGCTGACGAGGGCGATGAAGAGCGACAGCGTCAGGATGGTGGGAAGGCGTCCCAACGCCGAATAGGCCATGAACAGCATCACGTCCTGCGGGCTGATGAAGCCGCTTGAGGCCAGACCCAGGGTACGGATCAACACAATGGTCATCACGATGGTCACCAGAACCACCAGCGTAGCGCCGAAACTTCGAGCCAGCTCTTTACGTATTGAGGATTGGAATAACATTGACTGGTAATCTGTTTGCGCTTTGCTTTATTGTTGTACGTTTTTCCGACCTGAATTATGGACTTTGAACTAAAAACATTGACCCTCGGCAGTCTTTGCACCGAAAAATCCGATGCATTGCTGGTGCTCCTGCCTCAAGACTTCCACCCCGGCGGCGATCCCTTGTCGCTCATGGCTGCAGGCGCCCTCAAATCGGGAGATTTTGAGAACAAGCCGGGTCGCCTGCTGGGTGCCTACCGTTTGCCTGGCGTGAAAGCCGGCCGCGTGATGCTGGTCGGTGTGGGGGACGGGAGTACCAAGAACGTCCGCACAGCGGTCGGCGCGGCTCTGGGTGCGCTGAAGGGCAGCAACGTGCAGACGGCGGTGCTTTTTCTTGGCGCACTGGGGGACGCCATGGCTGATAGCGTGCGCACCGCTGTCGTGGCGTGCGGTGAAGCGGGGTACACCTACAGTACGACCAAGTCCAAATCGAGTCCGGAAAAGCTGGGGCGCGTCGTCCTTGGCGTGGGCGATGAGGCCGCTGCGACCGCTGCGTTCACGAAGGCAGTCGCGCTGGTGAGGGGGCTCGACTTCGCCAAAGAATGGGCGAACCGCCCGGCGAACCACGCGACGCCTGCCCAGCTTGCTGGCGCCGCCAAGGGACTCGGCAAGCTGCCGCGCATTAAAGTTGAAATTCTTGGCCCCAAGGAGGTTGAAAAACTCGGCATGGGTGCTTTCATGGCGGTGGCACAGGGCGCAGCCGAGCCGCTTCGCCTGATTGTGCTTCGCTACACCGGCGCACCCCGCACCGAAGCGCCCCATGTCCTCATTGGCAAGGGCATCACCTTTGACACCGGGGGTATCTCCATCAAGCCTGCCGCTGAAATGGATGAAATGAAATTCGACATGTGCGGCGCTGCCAGCGTGTTGGGTACGTTTCGCGTGCTGGCCGAACTGCAGCCTCGTTTGAATGTGGTGGGCGTCATTCCGGCCTGCGAAAACATGCCTGACGGGCGCGCGGTCAAGCCGGGAGACGTCGTGACCAGCATGAGCGGTCAAACCATCGAAATACTCAACACCGACGCAGAAGGGCGCCTCGTGCTGTGCGATGCGCTCACTTATGTCGAGCGTTTCAAGCCCAAAGCGGTGGTTGACATCGCAACCCTGACTGGGGCGTGCGTGGTCGCCCTCGGGGGGGTGCGTAGCGGGCTTTTCTCGAACGACGAGTCACTGGCCAGGGCGCTCGCTGACGCCAGTGCGAGCTCCCAGGATTTGTGCTGGAGAATGCCGCTTGACGAGGACTATGCGGAAGGCCTGAAAACCAATTTCGCCGACGTCGCCAATATTGCAGGGCGCGCTGCCGGCGCGGTGACCGCCGCAAAATTCCTTCAGCGGTTTGCCTCCAAATTCCCGTGGGCTCACCTGGATATAGCCGGCACGGCCTGGAAAAGCGGAAGTTCAAAGGGCGCCACGGGCCGGCCAGTGGCCTTGCTGGTCGACTACCTGATGGGCCAGGTTCTGACCGATACGCCTTTCGAAGCGACGTCGAAGTTGGTGAAGTCCGGCAAAAAACCGCAGGCCACACCCAAGACCAGGGCATGACAGAGATATCTTTTCACTTCAACGTGGCCGACAAGTTGCTCTACACCTGTCGCCTGCTGCGTAAAGCCCACGCCACCGGCGCCCAGGTGGCCGTGACAGCTGAGCCCGAAACGCTTTCCGGGCTGGACCAGCTTCTGTGGAGCTTTTCTCCCACCGAGTTTGTCCCGCATAGCCGGGGCGCTGCTGAAGGGGGCGTGCTGGCGGGCCTGTCCGTGCTCCTCGTTGATTCCCCCGAAGCCTGTCCCCATCAGGGCGTGCTGGTCAATCTGGGGGCCACCGTGCCCGCAGGGTTTGAACGATTTGAGAAATTTGTCGAGATTGTCACCCGCAGCGACAGCGAGCGGGCCGCTGCACGAAGCCGATGGAAGCACTATGCGGATCGGGGCTACAGCCTGCAGCGGCACGATCTTGCGGCCTCCGGAGCGCGTGCATGAGCAGCCCGCCACCTCGTTTTGTTCCCACCCTGACCGAGGTCGTCGAACCTTCCGCTGTGGCGGTGACCCTGCCGGCAGAGCCGCCCTCGACGGGCGTTGATCGCGCAGCAATGGAGGACAAACTGGTGGAGCGTGTGCTCCAGCGCGTTGATCTGACCCTGGAACGGCAGCTGCGCGAAGCACTCGGCCAGCTGATTCTTGAGCACACGGAGACCCTTGCTCCGCAGCTTCGGCAGGAAATTGAACGGGTAGTGCGCCACTCGGTCAGCGAGGCCTTTGTGCAGGAAGCCGCAAGCGGGGTGCCGGTTGTGAAGCGTTGACGGCACAGGATTGGCCCTTGCTGACGCATAAGCGACGTTGCTGACGGGGTAAACCCCCTTATCGAGATGAACCTAGGGACGTTGCTATGGTGCGGGCCCGGAAATTGCGATATGTTCTGCCCCGTTGAGCCAGAAAACGTTCTCAACCTATAACGGTAATTTTTTAATCGGAGTGTTTGTATGCAAATGAACTTAAAACTGACAGTAGTCGCAGCTTTGGCCATGGTTGCCGGCCTGGCGTCTGCGCAGGACGCAGTCGTCAAGATTGGTCACGTCGCGCCGATGTCTGGTGCGCAGGCGCACTACGGAAAAGACAATGAAAACGGCGTGCGCATGGCCATTGAGGATCTCAATGCGCAGAACCTGACGATTGGTGGGAAGAAAGTCAAATTTGAGATCGCTGCTGAAGACGACGCCGCTGATCCAAAACAGGGCACGGCTGCAGCACAAAAGCTGTGCGACTCGAAAGTCGCTGGCGTGGTTGGTCACCTGAACTCCGGCACCACCATCCCTGCGTCCAAGGTCTATCACGACTGCGGAATTCCGATGATCACCGGCGCTGCCACCAACCCTAACCTGACCAAGCCTGGCTACAAGAACGTTTTCCGTATCATCGCCAATGACAATGCGCTGGGCGCTGGCCTGGCGTTCTACGCGGCCGATGCACTGAAATTGAAGAAGGTTGCCATCATTGACGACCGTACCGCTTACGGACAGGGCGTCGCAGAAGTCTTCAAGAAGACCGCTCTTGCCAAAGGCATGACCGTCGTTGATGAGCAGTTCACCACCGACAAGGCCACCGACTTCATGGCAATTCTCACGGCTGTCAAAGCCAAGAATCCTGACGCCATCTTCTTCGGCGGCATGGACCCACAAGGCGGCCCGATGCTGCGTCAGATGGAGCAGCTCGGCATGAGCAACGTCAAGTTCTTTGGCGGTGACGGCATCTGCACGGCAGAGCTGGCCAAACTGGCAGCAGGCGCAAAAACCATCGGCAACGTGGTTTGCGCCGAAGGTGGCGCTTCGCTTGCCAAAATGCCAAGCGGTGAAGCATGGAAAAAGCGTTACGACGCCAAGTATCCTGGTCAGTTCCAGGTTTACAGCCCGTACACCTACGACGCGACTTTTGTTCTCGTTGACGCCATGAAACGCGCCAATTCAACCGATCCGAAGGTGTACATGCCTGAGCTGATCAAGTCGAACTTCAAAGGCGTGACCACCACCATCGCCTTCGAGCCAAACGGCGAGCTGAAAAATCCGGCCATCACTTTGTATGTCTACAAGGACGGCAAGAAGTCCGCTCTGAATTAAGCAAACAAGTCTCCGTATCAAGCCACCTTCGGGTGGCTTTTTTTGTGCGGCGACCCGTCGTGACATTGGTTGATGCCGTAGGCGCTTACAAAAGTACCAGGTTCGGACTGTGATCGACTGCCCGCCAATGGATGGCCCTCGCACAAAGAAGGAGGCCTGGCCAGATGTAAGCGTTGTGGGATGCAGCGACGTCGTGTTGCCCGGGCCAAGGAGTCGTTGACCGCAATATGCGCTCTCAGCGTCACACAATGTCACACTCAAATCGCTCTCAAGGGACTTCGCCGGCCTGTCGCATTTTGTAAAGGGTGTCGCAGCGCCGGCAGTTCCCTTCGCCCTGGTATCGGCGCGCAGTTACCTGCATTTCTCCAGTGTCAGGCGCAGCCGCGTGGCGGGTTGAGCCCGGGGATGTAACGCGGCGCGAAACCGAGGGCTGTATCGAACGGTTGCATAAGCTCCCGCTGACGCGGTGGACGCGAGCACGCACGCTCCTTACAGTTCAGGCTCTTGAGTGGCCTAAGCACATTTGCTACAGCGGCAATCAGGTCCATGCGGATCTGCCGCGAGTCCATTTCAAATGTTGTAACCATTTTCATGAAAGGTCTTGATGTCGCATTCATCTGCATTCCCAACCCGATCTCTTCTTGCCGATCAATTGCCCCAGCGCAGACCCATACTTGCGACCATGCCGGGACCAGACCCGTTGTGGAACACCTACGTTCATGACCATCTTCCTGAAAATGCAGGAACCTTCAAGGATTACATGGCGCTTCTCAAACTGGCCAAAGGCCGCGAGATGCTCATCTTGAACGGCTCGGTGGGGCGAAAGCAAAAGTATCGGGACCTCATATTTGCCATCCTCCTCAAGTGGATCTTTTCCCGTCCCCCGCGCGTACTCATGCAAGATGCCACATGGGAGCCTCGCAGCGAAGCGCTTGAATCCGAGTTTCCGTTTCTCAAGCGTATCGTGCCGAAGCTGGCGCGCCTTGCGATTTCTCTCCTCGATGGGCCCCACGTTCGGTACGCGGTGCTGAGCACTAGCGAGGTCAAAACGTTTCCAGCGGTGTGGGGCGTGGATCCGGATCGTGTGGTCTTCCAGCCCTTTCCCAACACGCTTCATCAATACCGCGGGATGAACACCCGGGACGATGGCTACCTGTTCTCAGGTGGCAACTCGGTCCGCGACTACGAATTGCTTGAGGCCGCCCTGGAAGGGACAAACATTCCCACCCGGGTTGCCTCCAAGTGGCAACCGAGCCGCGGACTTGAAAACCTTGAGGTGAACTCTACTTCGCATGAAGACTTCATGTCCCTGCTTGCCCATTCGCGGGCTGTCGTGGTCCCGCTGCGCCAGAGCGTACGGAGTGCCGGCCAGCAGTCCTACCTCAACGCCATGGGTCTGGGCAAGGCAGTCATCGTGACTGAAGCCCCGGGCGTTCGTGACTACATCATTGATGGCATTACCGGCATCATCGTGCAGCCCACGGTTGAGCATCTTCGTGCCGCCATTGTTCACGTGATGGATCCCGCAAACGCAGAGTTTTATCGGCAGATGGGGCAGCGCGCCCGCGAAGATGTTTTCAAGCGTTTCACGGAAGAGCATTTCCGCCATGGTCTGTTGCTTCATGCCGGCGTGATAAGCCAGGATCAATTCGAAAAAGGCGCTCGACGAGGTAGAGACGCCAGTGGGTACGATCATCGTGGAGGGCCGGGCCTCTCTGCGGGAGCAGGGGGCAGTCACGCCTGAAGACCCAGATGCAGCACGCTGGAATTGATTCACACGTCGGCAACGGCGCGAATCTGGCGTTTTCATGCGAGCCGGCACCGGCCCAGGTTCCAGAAACGAAAAAACGGGCCACATGGGCCCGTTTTTCTTGACTACCTGGCGGAAGAGGCG
>NCGI01000503.1 GCA_002256925.1 Polaromonas sp. 28-63-22 | reverse complement strand
ACGTAGGCTTTCCACGGCTGCGTGTTGGTGCCTGAGGGGGCGCGGCTCGCAAGCTCCAGCAGGTGCGCGACGAGTGCGCGCGGCACCGGCGCGGGCAGAAACTGCCGCATCGACTGACGGCTTTCAATTGCCGCATCGACCGGGTTGTGCAGGTGGCCGGAGAACTCATGACCGTCCTGACCATCGGTTGCGTGGACGCCGGCAGGGTGTGGACGGGACGGATGGGACGGATGCAGGGGCGCGGCTTGGGTCACTTCAGGGTCTCCAGAACACGAAGCAGTTGGGAAGGCAATGCAGCCGGACTGCGGGTTGCGCGGTCCACGTACACATGAACGAAATGGCCCCGCGCAGCGCTGGGCTGCGCCGGGTCGTCCTTGAACAGCGCCAGCTCGTAACGCACGCTGGACGAACCCGTGTGCGCGACCCGTATGCCGACAACCACCGGCTCGGGAAATGCCAGCGGCGCAAAATAATTGCACTGGGTCTCGACCACCAGGCCAATGACCCCACCGGCATGAATATCGAGTGCGCCGCGCTCGATCAGCAGGCCATTGATGGCGGTGTCGAACCAGTTGTAATACACCACATTGTTGACGTGGCCGTAGATGTCGTTGTCGGACCAGCGGGTGCTGATGGTGCGAAAAACTTTGTAGGCGCTGCGCGGTTCGGCTTGCGGACGCGGGGAAGGTTGCATGCCTGTATTCTGCCAGCCAGATTCCGTTCAGGCCTGCCGCGTCCAGGCCTGCCACTTCTTCCAGTAGTCCAGCGCAACCCGGTAGGTATTGAGCTGCACCTGCACGGTGTCGTCGATGTTCACACCGTAGCCGCCAGCCATCACGAACGCCAGCGGCAGGCGCCGCTGCCAGGCCCAGTCGAAGACCCGCCGGTCGCGCGCTTCAAGGCCGTCGAAGCTCAGGGCCAGCCGCCCCAGACGGTCGCCTTCGAACGGGTCGGCGCCGGCCAGATAGAGCACCAGACCCGGCTCAAAACGGCGCTCCAGTTCATCGAGCGCGTGTTCGAGCGCCTGCAGGTAGGTGTGGTCGGTGCAGCCGTCGGGCAACTCCACGTCGAGGTCGCCAGCCTCTTTGCGGAAGGGGAAATTTTTCTCGCCATGAAC
>NCGI01000502.1 GCA_002256925.1 Polaromonas sp. 28-63-22 | reverse complement strand
GCCGACCTGGTGATTGCCGCCGACGGCCTGAACAGCAAAATCCGCCATCGGTATGCCGCCACTTACCAGCCCGACGTTGAATTGCGCGCCTGCCGGTTTGTGTGGCTGGGCACGCATCAAACATTTGACGCCTTCACCTTTGCTTTTGAGCAGACCGCACACGGCTGGTTCGCGGCGCACGCCTATCAGTTCGATGCGACCACCTCGACCTTCATTGTCGAAACGCCCGAAGCCGTGTGGAAGGCCCACGGCCTGGACCAGATGAGCCAGGCCGAAGGCATTGCATTTTGCGAGCGCCTGTTTGCGAAATATCTGGGCGGCCATCCCTTGATGAACAACGCCACGCATGTGCGCGGCTCGGCGATCTGGATCCGCTTCCCGCGTGTGGTGTGCGAACGCTGGGTGCACTGGCCGGCAGCGCCCGACCGCAGCAACGCGCTGCCCCCTGCGGGTGGTAACGAGCCATGCGAAGAGGGAGAACGTAAGGGCATGTTTTCACCAGCAGGGGCCGCGGAACCGGCTTCGCCGGGCCGCAGGCGCAGCGCCCCCCCGGGGGGCAGCGAACCACACGCAGTGGGGAGCGTGGGGGTACCGATCGTGTTGATGGGCGACGCGGCACACACTGCGCATTTTTCGATCGGCAGCGGCACCAAGCTGGCGCTGGAAGATGCGATGGAGCTGGCACATTGTTTTGCCACCCGGCCCACCATGGAAACCGCGCTTGAAACCTACGAAGCGCTGCGCTCGGTCGAGGTGCTGAAGATCCAGAATGCCGCGCGCAACTCGACCGAATGGTTCGAAAACGTCGCACGCTACAGCGGCCTGGAAGCGGAGCAGTTTTTCTACGCGCTGATGACACGCTCGCAGCGCATCAGCCACGAGAAGCTGCGCGTGCGCGATGCCGCCTGGCTGCAGGGCTACGAGCAGTGGTTGCTTGGGCAAGCCGTCCAGCAGGACGGCACCGGCGGGCCGGCACCACCGCCGATGCTGCTGCCCCTGAAGGTGCGGGACCTGGTGTTGAAGAACCGGATCGTGGTCTCGCCCATGGCGACCTACAGCGCCGTCGATGGCATGCCGCAGGACTTTCACCTTGTGCACCTGGGCGCACGCGCCCTCG
>NCGI01000501.1 GCA_002256925.1 Polaromonas sp. 28-63-22 | reverse complement strand
ACATCAGGGCGGTATCAGCGGCTGTACGGCGATTGGGGCATTGCCGGCAACATTCGTTTCCTGCGGGCCAACTACCAGATTCAGCAGTACATCCCGCTGAACAAACAGTTCACCGTTGCGCTCAATGGCGAGCTTGGCTGGGGCAAGGGCCTCAACGGACAGCCGTATCCACTGTTCAAGAACTACTATTCGGGTGGCCTGGGCTCGGTTCGCGGCTTCCAGCAGGGTTCTTTGGGCCCGCGCGACGCTTCTGATCTGGCGACAGGTGGCCCCAAGAAGCTGACGCTCAATGCTGAATTGGTGACGCCGTTTCCCGGGGCGGGCAATGACCGTACGCTGCGCATGTACGGATTTTTCGACGTGGGCAATGTGTTCGGCGACAAACAGCAGTACCGCCTGAACGACCTTCGAAGCTCCGTCGGTCTCGGCATCAGCTGGATTTCTCCGGTAGGTCCCTTGCGCATCGCCTACGCCTTCCCCCTTCGCAAACAGCCAGGCGATAGAATAGAGCGTCTGCAATTCCAGATTGGTACATCGTTTTAATGAAACATTTTTCAAGCAAACTTTTCCTCGCTGCCGCTGTTGCACTGGCAGGTTTCTCAGCGAGCGCGCAGGAGTTCAAGGTTGGCGTTGTCAACCTCGATCGCATCTTCCGCGAAGCCAATTCCGCCAAGGCGGCCCAGACCAAACTCGAGCAGGAATTCAGCAAGCGCGAGAAAGAACTCGGCGACAGCGCCACCCAGTTGAAAACCTTGTCCGACAAGTTTGAACGCGAGGCGCCCACGCTGGCCGAAAGCCAGCGCAACCTGCGGCAAAAGCAGCTGGTTGACCAGGACCGCGAATTCCAGCGCAAGCGCCGCGAGTTTCAGGAGGACCTGAACACGCGCAAGAACGAAGAACTGCAGCAGGTTATCGAACGCGCGAACAAGGTCGTCAAAAGCCTGGCCGAGTCGGAAAAATATGACCTGATTCTCCAGGAATCGGTTTACGCGCTCAACGCCACGCGTTGAACTCGAAGACCTCGCAGCCAGTCGCTTCCCGGAAAAAGGCAGGTGCAGTGTGACGCTCCGGCTTGCCGATATTGTTGATGCGCTGGCCGGCACCGGGAATGCTGCGTTGCATGGCGATCCTGAGTTGCGAATTGAACGGCTCTCGCCGATCGAAATCGCCGGGCCCCAAGACCTGAGCTTTGTAAGTCACCCCAAGTACCTGGGCAAGCTGGCGGAAAGTGCTGCAGCTTGCGTCATCGTGCCGCAACAGATGCGTGATGTTGCGATCAGCCGCGGCGCCTGCATCGTGACGGATGATCCCTACCATTACTTTGCACGTGTGACGCAATTTTGGAAGCGTAAGCATTTTCCGAAACCTCCTGCGCAGATTCACGGCACCGCCGTCATTGATCCGTCTGCGACCCTTGCGCCCGATGTGTCGGTGGGTGCGTTTTGCACCATCGGTGCTGGCGCGGTGATTGGTCAAGGCGCACGCCTGGCCGAGCACTGTGTGATTGGTCCCCATGCGCGCATTGGTGCCGCCAGCCAGCTTTCGGCCCGCGTGACAGTAGCCGAAGGTTGCCGCCTCGGCGAGCGATGCATTGTTCACCCGGGTGCCGTTATCGGTGCCGACGGTTTTGGTTTCGCGCCGCACGATGGCCAGTGGATCAAGATCGAGCAACTCGGTGCAGTCGTGATCGGCAATGACGTCGAAATCGGCGCCAACACCTGCATT
>NCGI01000500.1 GCA_002256925.1 Polaromonas sp. 28-63-22 | reverse complement strand
AGATCGCTGACCTGCCGGAACGCGTCATTGAGCGCGCGCTTCAAGAACGCCGCCATCTGCTTGTGGTCGCGGTGCGCGCCGCCGACGGGTTCGTTGACGATCTTGTCAATGACGCCGAGCGCCTTCAGGCGGTGTGCGGTGATGCCCAGCGCGTCAGCGGCTATTTCAGCTTTTTCAGACGTCTTCCAGAGAATCGAGGCGCAACCTTCGGGGCTGATCACGGAGTAGATCGAATACTGCAGCATCACCACCTGGTCGGCCACCGAAATAGCCAGCGCGCCGCCGGAGCCGCCCTCGCCGATGATGGTGGTGATGATCGGCACTTCGAGCTGCGCCATCTCGAAAATATTGCGGCCGATGGCCTCGGACTGGCTGCGCTCTTCGGCGTCGATGCCGGGGTACGCGCCCGGCGTATCGACGAAGGTGAACACCGGCAGCTTGAATTTTTCAGCCGTCTTCATCAGGCGCAGCGCCTTGCGGTAGCCCTCGGGCTTACTCATGCCGAAGTTGCGCAGGCCGCGTTCTTTCGTGTCGCGCCCTTTCTGGTGGCCCAGCACCATGCAGGCGGTGCCGTTGAAGCGCGCCAGGCCGCCGACGATGCTCAGGTCGTCGGCGAAATGCCGGTCGCCGTGCAGTTCCACGAAGTCGGTGAAGAGTTCGTTGACGTAGTCGAGCGTGTAGGGCCGCTCGGGGTGGCGCGCGATCTTGGTGATCTGCCACGGCGTGAGGTCGCTGTAGATGTCTTTGGTCAGTTGCTGGCTTTTCTTGGCCAGCTGGCCGATTTCTTCGGAGATATCGACCGCCGATTCGGTCTGTACGTAGCGGAGTTCTTCAATTTTCCCCTCCAGCTCCGCAATCGGATGCTCGAAATCGAGGAAAGTCTTCTTGGCCATGAACGTCTCCTTAAGTCTGATCAGTCCCCAGCACCGGTAGCGGGTCCAGGGAGCGCCAAATATACCAAGTTGCCACACTGCAGTAGGGAGCCCAGGCGGCGGCGACCTCGCGCGCGTCGCTGCGGCTGACCGCTTCGCCCGAAAAATAGTTCTGGCTGATGCCGTTGATCAGGCCGACGTCGTCCAGCGGCAGCACGTTGGGGCGGGTCAGGTAAAAGATCAAAAACATCTCGGC
>NCGI01000085.1 GCA_002256925.1 Polaromonas sp. 28-63-22 | reverse complement strand
TAAGGCCTGCCCAGATCCTCCAGCGCCTGGGCGTAGCGGTTGGTGTAGTCCAGCGTCGAGCCATCGGGTGCATTGACGCTGGCCAGAATCACGCCGCGATCTTCCAGCGGCGACAACTCCTGCTTCATGGTGGGAAAAATCAGCGCGATTGCCAGCGCGCAGCCCAGCATGACGGCCACCACCAGCCAGCGGGCCTGCAGCACAAAACCCAGCACCTGCCGGCCACGCGAGCCGGGCCTCTGCCCGCCGGTGAGCGACGCGTAGCGCGCGGTGACAATCCAGCGCAGCGCGCTGCCGTAGCGCGCCGACAGCGACGTCAGCCAGCGTTCCATGGTGCTGTCAAAACGGTTGGGCTCCGGATTGTGTTTGAGCAGCTGCGTACAGAGCATGGGCGTCAGCGTGAGCGCCACCACGCCCGACACCACCACCGCGCCGGCCAGCGCCAGTGCAAACTCGACAAACAACCGGCCGGTGCGCCCCGGTGTGAACGCCAGCGGTGCATACACGGCCACCAGGGTCGCGGTCATCGTGACAATGGCAAAGCCGATTTCACGGGCCCCCTTGATGCCGGCGGAAAACGGGTCCATCCCCTCTTCAATGTGCCGGAAGATGTTCTCCAGCATCACGATGGCGTCATCCACCACCAGCCCGATGGCCAACACCAGTGCCAGCAGCGTCAGGGTGTTGATGGTGCACCGCCTCGGCAATGGTGCGGTAAACGTTCTTGACCGATCGGTCGATGAACACCGAGTTGTCGTTGGCAATTTCAACCCGCAGGTCGGCTGGCAGATCCGCCCTGAGTTTGGGAAGCACCTCCCGAACGCCTTTCGACAGATCAAGGGGGTTGGCGGTGGCCTGCCGAACGACGCCGACAGCAACGGCAGGACGGCCATTGAGCCGCACGGCCGTGCGTTCATCGGCGGCGCCCTCCTCCACGCGTGCCACGTCGCGCAGCTTGACTGAAAACCCGTTGACGTTCCTGATGACAATCTCGCCAAACTGCGACGGCTTGGTCAGATCGGTTTGTGAGGTCACGCTGAACTCGCGTTGCTGCGACTCGATACGCCCGGCGGGAAGCTCCAGGTTGCTTCGGCGTATGGCGTCTTCGACGTCCTGCGTGGTCAGACGGTACGAGGCCATCCGGTCCGAATCCAGCCAGACGCGCATGGCATATTTGCGTTCACCGAAGATACGCACGTCGGCCACGCCGGTCACGGTCTGCAGGCGCGGTTTGACAATGCGGTTCACGAGATCGTTGATTTGCAGCGACGTCAGGGACTCGCTCGAAAAACCCACTTGCACCACCGGAAACGCGTCGGCCTCCACCTTGGAGATGACCGGCTCTTCAATCGCCTGCGGCAAGCGGTTGCGCACGCGGGAGGTGCGGTCACGCACCTCGGCGGCGGCCGAGTCGGCGTCTTTCTCAAGCCGGAAACGCACACTGATCTGCCCCTGGTCGGCGCGACTGATCGAGGTGATCACATCGACGCCGTCGATACCGGCAATCGAATCTTCCAGCGGTTTGGTGACCTGCGATTCAATCACCTCGGCCGAGGCGCCCGCATAACGCACGCTCACCGTCACCACCGGCTCATCAATCTTGGGGTATTCGCGCACCGTCAGCCGGTTGAAGCTGACGCCGCCCACCAGCACAATCAGCAGCGACAGCACTGTCGCAAAGACGGGGCGGCGGATGGATATTTCTGCAAGTTGCATGGGGACTTTTTTTCAGACTTGTTCGAACTTGCTCGCGCTGCACTTGCCGTCAGAGATCAGACGGGGTCGCGCGGTAGCGGTGCGTCGCGGCTTCGTGCCGGTCGGCCCGCCTTGCCTGCAGGCGCCCCGGCGCGCGTCTCGGCAGCCGGCACATCGCCACACGGATTGGGGCCCGCAGCCAGGCGCACCCCTTTGTCCGTCGTGACCACCGGGACGGCTGCCCCCTCGCTGGAACGCCCCAGCGTAGATGCGGAGACTGGGGCTGTCGGTGCAACGACTGCGCGCTCCCCGGCTGTGCGGCCCAGAGCGGAAGGCGTCTCGACCACCGTGACCAGCGTCCCGTCGCGCTGCACCCGCTGCTGCCCCGACGTCACGACGGTGTCGCCGGGCTCCAGTCCTTCGGTGATTTCCACCTTGCCCGGGCTGCGAAGACCGACTTTCACTTCGACCCGACGTGAAGCACGCGTCTGACCATTGGCAGCATCGACCAGTTTGATGACGTATTGCTTTCCACCTTGAGGAACGATCGCTTCCTCGGGAACGACGCGCGCATGCTCACGCACGCCGAAGATGGCGTTGACCCGCGCGAACATGCCAGGCCGAAGCTGAAGCTGGCGGTTGTCAACGCAGGCGCGTATACCGATCGAGCGCCCGTTGGCGTCGATCAGCGGATCAATGGCCTGCACCTGGGCCGTGCACTTGCGCCCCGGCAATGCATCGATGTCCAGTTGCGCCATCTGCCCCCTTTTGACCTTGCCCTGAAAACGTTCGGGCAGGCGGAAATCGACGTAGATTGCGTCAATGTCCTCAATGTTGACGATATCGGCGCCGTCTTTCAGGTAGTCGCCCACATTCACCAGCCGGATTCCGGCGATGCCATCGAACGGTGCAACGATCTTCAGACGCGCCGCAGTCGCCCGGGCCAGCGAAAGTTTGGCCTGGGCTATTTGAAGATTTGCCGCGCTTTCATCGAGCGAGCGCTGGCTGATGAAGTTCTGCGCAACCAGTTCCTGATTACGTTTCTGGTTGACCTGCGCAATCGACAATTCAGCCTGGCTCTGCTGAAGTTGGGCCAGCGGCAACTGGTCATCAAACTGCACCAGCACCTGCCCCTTTCGAACCCGCTGGCCATCGGTGAAGTTAAGCCGGGTGATACGGCCGCTGACTTCCGGTCGCAACACCACGCCACGCCGGGACCGCAAGCTGCCGACGGCCTGGGCCTCATCGGTCAGGGTGGCGACCTCCACGCGCGCAACTTCGACGGAGGGCGGTCGCCCCGCTGCCACAGCTGTCGAGCCGGCAGGCAGGGAAGGCGAAGCGGCGCCAGCGGCCGGTTGGTCTGCCGACATGCTGCCAGGGTTGCCTGGGCGAAGTTGCTGGTACAACCAGGCTGTCGCTGCAGCCCCTGCAATACCTGCCACCGCAACGAATGTGTAAATTGCTTTTGAAGCCATCAAGGAACTGGACATTGAAACCCGCCGCCAAGCTGGAATGTAGCAGGAGGGCACTGCGGGCGCAGCGCCCAGACCCGCTGGGCAAGCGTCGGGCCAGAAGGTTTACCCGTGCTTTACACGACACGCCAATCCGTGGGCGCCGACGACCAGTGGGTGCCTTCAGGGTGTGCGGCGTCTGAAGGAAGGCACCGAGTCGTGCAACGCCGCGAAAGTGCTGTCAGAGGCGGCCCAGGGCGCGCTCGACACCTTTGTTGGCCAGGCCGTCCGCGCGTTCGTTGCCGGGATCGCCCGCATGGCCTTTGACCCAGCGCCAGTCAATCTTGTGGCCGCCCGAGGTGACGAGTGCATCGAGCCGCTGCCATAGATCAACATTTTTGACAGGCGCCTTGGCTGCGGTGCGCCAGCCGCGAGCCTTCCAGCCGCCGATCCATTCGGTGATGCCCTTGCGGACGTACTCGCTGTCCAGATAGAGCGTCACGGTACAGGGCAGCTTCAGGGCGGCCAGCGCCTCGATGACCGCCGTCATTTCCATGCGGTTGTTGGTTGTTCCGAGTTCGCCTCCGAACAGTTCCTTCTCGATACCACCTGTGCTTAGAAGAGCGCCCCACCCACCCGGGCCGGGGTTTCCCTTACAGGCTCCGTCGGTATAGATCACCACGTGGGTCTGGTCTGGAAACTGATTCTGGTTTGTGTTTGACTGTTGCGCGGCATTGGCCGACTGATCACGCATGCGTATATCCGGTTTGTGAGGTGCTGGAAGGGAAAATACTGAAGAAAGAAGTTGCCGCAAGGCGCCTCAAATCCTGGGCGTGCGGGCGCTGCGCGTGGTCGCTGGGTTCTTGTTGGCCACCACCGCCGGCGCGGCGGCAGGCGCCTTGCGGGTCTTCCAGGCTGGCTCCAGCAAGGTGACGCCGCGCACGCGCTTGACAGCATCGACAAAATAAACCGCCCCGAAAATCGGCCACCAGCGCGCCCCGGCCGCGTCCATCCAGGCAAAGCGGTCCAACCACTTCTGGTTCGCCAAGGCGGGGCGGTAACAGCCGAAACGGGCCGATTCCACTTCAAAATTGAGCAGCCGGAGCCAGTCGCGAAGCCGCCAGTATCCGATGAGCTCGCTGGTCCTGGGGAGGTAGGGAGGGCCGGCGCTGACCGTATCGTCGCTGCGGTAGTGTCGTCTGCCCAGCCCCCAGAGGCTGACCGGATTGAAGCCGCTGATCACCACCCGCCCTTCGGGCACCAGTACGCGCTCAACCTCGCGCAAGGTGGCATGCGGGTCGCGACCTAACTCCAGGGTGTGGGGTAAAACCACGAGATCGAGACTGCCCGGCGGGAAGGGCAAGGCGCCTGAATCGGTCAGAAAGGCGACTTTGCGGGAACTTGCGGCTGGGCTGGCACTCCCACGGGCGGTGCTGGCGGCGTCTTTAAGACGCGTCGACCCGGCGGGATGGTCAGGCGGTAGCGCGGGAAGTGATTCAAGCGCCAGCCATCGGTGCGGCATGCGATTGACCAGGAGGGTATCGAGTTCGGCCGTGCCCAGCTGCAGGGCGTGGTAACCGAAAATGTCGCTCACGGTCTCGTCGAATTGCGTTCTTTCCCAGTTCAGCAAATAAGCCCCCGGCGGCGTTTGGAGCCAGTCCGTAAAACCTATAATTTCTGACTTCATCGAAACCACCACATGTACCTGCTTCCTGTTCCCGCATTTGCCGACAACTACCTGTGGTTGCTGCATACGGCAAACACGCGTTGGTGGTAGACCCGGGCGATACCGGGCCTGTACCTGCCGCACCCACGAAACACGAGCTGCAACTGGGGTCGATTCTAGTCAAGCACCACCACGCCGACCACACCGGGGGATATCGGCGCGACGATTCGCCACTTTGAGACGCCTCGGCGCAAGACGACCCAACCGTGTTTGCTGCCATGGGCAATGGAAAAACCAATTCAAATGACCTCTCCTTACCAATATCCATCCTCCAAGCCTGCCCGCTACCTACGTCCTTCATCGTATTCGCTCAATCCTCATCTTGTTCTGGCCGCGTTGCTGGTCCTGTCTGCCGTGCTCGCAGGATGTGCCACCGCGCCCGGCATGCCAGGCGATCCGGTGCTGACGGCCAAATCGGGTTCTACTCCCGTGCCGGTCCTTGTTCCCGAACCGGCGGCTGGTGCAGAAAAGCAGATCGCTGAAGGGCCGCTCAAGGCGCTCACGCCGGGTCGGGTGACCGCGCAGCAGGTCGCCGCAGCAGAACCGCCGAAAGAATTGTGGGACCGTATCCGGCGCGGCTTCGCCATGCCCGACCTTCAGGGCGAGTTGGTGACGGAACGCGAGCAGTGGTATGCCAGCCGGCCGGAATACATGCAGCGCATGACGGGGCGCTCCAGCAAGTATCTTTTTCACATTGTTGAAGAGCTTGAGCGCCGCCAGATGCCTACCGAGCTGGCCCTGCTGCCATTCATCGAAAGTGCGTTCAATCCACAGGCGGTTTCGAGCGCCAAGGCAGCGGGTATGTGGCAATTCATGCCAGCGACCGGCAAGGACTTTGACCTGAAGCAGAACATTTTTCGCGATGACCGGCGCGACGTCCTGGCCTCGACCCGCGCGGCCCTTGACTACCTGCAAAGACTGCACCGCATGTTTGGCGACTGGCACCTCGCCTTGGCCGCCTACAACTGGGGTGAAGGCAGCGTGGGCCGCGCCATTGCAAAAAACCAGAAGCTGGGCCTCGGCACCAGTTACAGCGAACTGAGCATGCCCGCCGAAACCCGGCTTTATGTCCCGAAGCTTCAGGCAGTCAAAAATATTGTGGCCAATCCGCAGGCCTTCAACACCGAGTTGCCGCTGATTGAGAACCACCCTTACTTCCAGCAGGTGGAAATCACACGGGACATCGATGTCGCACTGGCCGCACAACTGGCCGACATCAAGATCGAAGACTTCAAGGCGCTGAATCCATCGGCGCACCGACCGGTCATCCTGGCTGCGGGAACACCCCAGATTCTCCTGCCCTGGGACAACGCTATCGTGTTCCAGCGCAACTTCGAAGGGCACCGGCAGGGCCAATTCGCCAGCTGGACCGCCTGGACAGCGCCCAGCACGATGAACCCGACCGAGGCAGCGCGTCGCACGGGCATGAGCGAACACGAGCTGCGCAGCATCAACAACATTCCGCCACGCATGCTGATCAAGGCTGGTTCGACCTTGCTGGTTCCGCGCTCTGGCAAGGTCGAGCAGGACGTCACCAGCCACGTGGCTGACAACGGGCACGTCTCGCTGGCTCCGGAAATCGTGACGCGCCGCACCACCGTGAAGGCACGCAAGGGCGAAACCGTTGCGACCCTGGCGCGCCGCTACGGCCTGACTGCCGCCAGCGTGGCAGGTTGGAACAACGTTTCCGCGTCATCATCTTTCAAGGTCGGCAAACCGGTCATCGTGTACCTGCCCCTTAAAAGCAGCGCGCCACGAGCTTCAACCCGCGCGCGCCCGCATGTCAAAGCGGTCAAGCGCAGCACCCGCCAAAGCGTCGTGAAGTCGAAGCGGCGCTGATAGCGTTCACACGTCTGCAGCCCGGGCAATGCGATGCACCCGGTGCCGGGTTGGCTGCGCAGTGCCTCAGCCGGTGACTGGTGCGTGGGTCAAATCCTCAGTGATCCTGTCCCGAACAGCCCGATCAGGCCAATCACAATCAGGTATATGGCAACGATGTAGTTGAGCAGGCGGGGAATCAGGAGAATGAGAATGCCCGCAATGAGGGAAACGATGGGGCCGATGCTGAGTGAGAGATTCATGGAGGATCCTTTGGCTGATTCGGGCTGGCGGGTGACCCGTACGGGAGATCCACTCGGATCCACTCGACAACTTCCTACGTTAACGCCGCGACACGGCGTCTGCCTGTAGGACAGAAGGATATTTCTGACTTGGTGGGGCGGACCCCCGGCGCCCGCTAGAGTTTCTCGGTCTGGCCGCTGCGGGGCTGCCACTTCATGAGCCGCTTTTCCAGCTTGCCGACGATACCGTCGAGCAACAGCGCGAACACCGTGAGCACCACGATTCCGGCAAACACGGTATTGACATCGAAGCTTCCCTCGGCCTGCAGGATGAGGTAGCCGACGCCACGCGCCGAACCCAGGTATTCGCCGACGACGGCACCGACGAAAGCAAGACCAACCGACGTGTGCAGGCTTGAAAACACCCAGCTCGTGGCGCTCGGCAGATAAACCGTCCGAAGCAATTGCCGCTGGCTGGCTCCAAGCATCCGCGCGTTGGCCAGCACGACGGGGCTGACCTCCCTCACCCCCTGGTACACATTGAAAAAAACAATGAAGAACACCAGCGTGACGGCCAGTGCCACCTTGCTCCAGATGCCCAGGCCAAACCAGAGCGCAAAAATCGGCGCCAGGATGACACGCGGCATCGCGTTTGCAGCCTTGATGTAGGGTTCCATGATGGCGCTGGCAACGGGCGCCAGCGCCAGCCAGAGTCCGCAGCCCAAGCCCAGCAGCGTGCCGATGCCGAACGCCAGCAGCGTTTCCAGCAGCGTCGTGCCGAGGTGGCCGTAAATGTCGGCGTTGCCCGGCAAGCCATCCGGGAACAACCAGCTCGGGCCCAGGCCAAAAGGCATGAACCATGACCACGTACGAGCCACTACCTTGACCGGTTCCCCCAGGAAGAATGCATATTGCTGGTTGCGCGACACCAGTTGCCATACCAGCATGAAGGCGACGAGCACGCCAAGTTGCCAGTAACGAAGATTCTTGACCGTGGGCCTGATTGCTTTCCACATGGGTCAGGCCGCCTGGGTGAGCTGACGCGCATAGCCCTTGAGCACTTCCTCGCGCAGCACAGACCAGATCTGTGCGTGCAATTGGGCAAAACGCGGCTGGCTTCGTACTTCGGCCACGTCGCGCGGACGCGGCAGATCCACGACGAATTCGCCCAGGGGGCGTGTGGCTGGCCCGGCCGACAGGACGACCACCCGATCACTCAAGGCGATGGCTTCGTCCAGATCGTGGGTGATGAAAAGCACAGCTTTTTTCCGGGCAGACCACAGCTGCAACACTTCGTTTTCCATCAGTTGGCGGGTCTGGATGTCCAGCGCGCTGAAGGGCTCGTCCATCAAAATAATGTCGGGGTCGAGCGCGAGCACCTGCGCCAGCGCCGTGCGCTTGCGCATGCCGCCCGAAAGCTGGTGCGGGAAGCGGTCTTCAAACCCGCCCAGCCCCACGCGCGCCAGCCACGCCTTAGCCTGCGCACGCGCCTGTTCGTCGGCAAGGCCGCGGTATTGCAGTCCTACCATGACGTTGTCGATGGCGCTGCGCCACGGCATCAGGGCTTCGGTTTGAAACATATAGCCGGCGCGGCGGTTGATACCCTGCAGCGACTGACCAAAAACCCTGACAGCGCCCGAGGATGGCGGCAGCAGGCCAGCACCTATATTCAACAGCGTCGATTTACCGCAGCCTGTGGGCCCCACCACCGACACAAACTCGCCAGCCTCGACGCGCAGGGTGGTTGGCCCGAGGGCTGTGTAGCGCTGGGCCGGATCGCCGGGGGAGACAAACGTGCAGGTGATCTCAGCCAGCTCAAGCGCCGGCTGCCCGGCCACAGTCGCTTGCGATGAGCCGTTCAGCGTCAAGCCTGAAACCGCTCTTTGGCCCGGCGGGCGAACTCGTTGGTGTAGGTTTTAGCCAGATCGATCTTCGCCGCCCTGATGGCGGGATCGAAGCTCGCCAGCGCCTTGAGCGCCGTGCGCGGACCATCGTCAGGAATCAGCCCGTCAAGCGAAATGGACTCACGCACCTTGTTGAACGACGCCAGATAAAGCGCCCGATCACCGAGCAGGTAGCTCTCGGGAACGGTCTTGATGATGTCCCCAGGACCGGCCGTCTGCAGCCATTTCAGGCCCCGGACGATCGCATGGGTCATGGCCTGACAGGTGTTGGGATTTTTCTGGATGAAATCGGTGGGCGCGTACAGACAGCCCGCCGGCATGGCGCCGCCGAACACTTCCAGCGTACCTTTGAGGGTGCGTGTGTCGCTGATGATCTTGACGTCGCCTTTTTGTTCCAGCATCGTCATGACCGGGTCAACATTGCTGATGGCATCGATCTGGCCGGAGCGCAGCGCACTCAATGCGCCGGCTGCCGTCCCGACGCCAATAAAGCTCACATCGCCAGCTTTCAGGCCGCCGCGCGACAGCACCAGATTGGCCACCATGTTGGTGGACGAGCCCGGTGCCGTGACGCCTATTTTCTTGCCCCGCAGATCGGCAACGCTTTTGTAGTTAGGCATGCTTTTAGTTGACACGCCAAAAGCGATTTGCGGCGCCCTGCCCTGCAGCACAAATGCCTGGAACATCTGATTTTTCGACTGCAGGTTGATGGTGTGCTCAAAGGCACCCGAGCACACGTCGGCCGAACCGCCCACCACCGCCTGCAGCGCCCGCGCACCGCCCGCGAAATCGCTGATCTCGATCTCGAGGCCTTCTGCCCTGAAGTAGCCAAGCTGATCTGAAATGGTCAGCGGCAGGTAGTAAAGCGCGGCCCTTCCGCCCACCGCGAGCGCCACCCGGGTCTTCTCCAGTTTGGGTTGCGCACGAAGCGCTGGCGCAGCCAGACTGGCCACGAAGAGCGCGCCAGCACTCGCGAAGGCGCGCCGGGAAACGGATGGTGGGTAAGGCATGAAACTCCCTCGTCTTGAT
>NCGI01000499.1 GCA_002256925.1 Polaromonas sp. 28-63-22 | reverse complement strand
CCGACGCGCGCGCAGGTGCCGGCCTTGCCGACCGGCGCACCGGCGGGTACCTTGCCGTCGCTGGGGGACGGCAACGAGCTGGCGACCGCTGCCGAGCGGCGCATCGGCGACCGCATCGCTGCCAGTATTTACCGCGACCCGGACCTGGTCGATGACCCGATGCTCAGCGACTACATCGACGGCATCTGGCAGTCCCTGCGCGCGGCGGCACGGGCGCGCGGCGAGCTCAATGCCGAGCTGGACGAACGTTTTGCCTGGGAGGTTTTCCTGATCCGGGACCGCAGCGTGAATGCGTTTGCACTGCCGGGTGGCTATTTTGGCGTCCACCTTGGCCTGATCGGCACCGTCAGCAGCGCCGACGAACTGGCCGCCGTGCTGGCGCACGAGATGAGCCACGTCACGCAGCGGCATATTTCGCGCCTGATGACGCAGCAAAGCCGGCAGGCGCCGTGGATGATCGCCGCCATGATTCTGGGCGCGATTGCCGCCGGCAAGAACGCCAACGTCGGCAACGCCGCGATTGTGGGCGGCCAGGCCCTGGCGATGCAAAGCCAGCTCAATTTCTCACGCGACATGGAACGCGAGGCCGACCGGGTCGGCTACAGCGTGATGCAGGGCGCCGGCTACGACAGCCGGGGCGTGGCGAGCATGTTTGAGAAACTTCAGCAGGCTTCGCGGCTGAACGATAGCGGCGGCTTTCCTTACCTGCGCACGCACCCGCTGACGACCGAGCGCATCGCCGAGGCGCAGTCGCGCATGCAGCTCAGCGGCAACGATCCGGCCAGGGTCGGCGGCCCTGGGTCTGCCCTGGCCCACAGCCCGATGCTGCACGCCGCCGCACGCAAGCTGCTGGCCCAGCTCAAGCCGCTGGCCGCCGGCAACGCGCACACCGCCTCGGTCGTCAACCTGCTGTCGATCGACATCGACCTGCTGGCGGGCGTGGTGCCGGCCTCGGCGGCGACGTTTGACATGGCCAGCGCACGTTCGCGCGCCGAGGTGCTGACGGAGGCGCGCGCCTTGCTGGCCGCACGCCGCGCGCCCGAGGTGTCAAGCCGGCTGCAAACCTGGGTCGCGGCGCACCCCAAGGATGCCACCGCCTGGCAGTTGCTGGCCGTTGCCTGGGGCAACCAGGGGCAGAGCGTGCGGGCGATTCGCGCCGACGCCGAGAGCCGGGCGGCGCAGTTAGATTACGGGGCGGCGGTGGACCGGCTGAAGGCGGCGCAAGCGATGATCCGCAGCAACCCCGCCAGCGCCGACTACGTCGAAAGCTCCATCATCGACACGCGCACGCGCCAGATGGAGTCACTTGTTAAAGAGCAGGCGCTCCAGGACAAAATCGATCGCAAGCTGTAGCACCGAGTAAAGCAGCGAGCCGACCAGGGCCGCGCCAAAACCCGTCACGCTCAAGCCACTGACGAGGCTGGCGGCAGCCCAGAACATCAGGGCATTGATGATGAACAGAAACAGGCCCAGCGTGACCAGCGTGACCGGCAGCGTCAGCAGCACCAGGATCGGCCGCACCACCATGTTGAGAAAACCAAGCACCGCCGCCGCCACCAGCGCCCCGGAAAAACTTGTCACCACGACACCCGGGTACAGGTAAGCCACCGCCAGCAGCGCGGCTGCGCTCAGAAGCCAGTTGAGTATGAGTTTCATGGGGCGAGAATAGCATTGCGGATCAGGATTTCAGGCTGCCGGCAGCGGGTTGACGCGGCAGACAACGCAGAGAGCCCTCACCCCAACCCTCTCCCAGAGGGAGAGGGGGTAGAAGCGGGGAGCATCCTTCGACAAGGCTCAGGACGAACGGAAAAGGCGGCCAGACGCCAGCCGATCGGAGGAAGGCGCCGCGGACGAGCGTGGGAGCAAGTTATTCAAGCAGGGGCCGCGGAACCGGCTTAGCCGGGCCGCAGGCGCAGCGGCCCCCTCGGGGGGCAGGGAGTTACACGCAGTGAACGACCGTG
>NCGI01000498.1 GCA_002256925.1 Polaromonas sp. 28-63-22 | reverse complement strand
GAATTCAAGACCTATGCGCGCTATGTCGGCGACGGCCCGTGGAAGCCGGTGGCCGATCCGCAGTGGCGTTCGGTGTTTGGCAACATGCCCTCGAAGCACGCGCTGCAGTTTGCCCGGACGGCCGCCTGCGACGGCGCGGCGCCTGCCACCACGGTCAATGGCGTGATCGCACGGCTGAAGAACCCCAATTACCGGACCTCTACCAATTAGTTGGGTGCTGCATGCTTGCCGGGACTGCTTTGCAGCTCTTGTGTAACCAGTTTTAAGCGGCTGATTTTTTAGCGACTGAGTACGAGATTCGTCCGGTGAATCATTTCGGATTCCCCGGTGTAGCCGAGTAGTTTTTCGAACTGGGCTGACGACTGGCGGCAAATCAGCCGCGCTTCCGGACTTGAATAGTTGGCCAGGCCGCGCGCAATTTCCCGGCCATCCGGGCCTTTGATGGCGATCACGTCGCCGCGCGAAAACTCACCTTCCACGGCGGTCATGCCGATGGGCAGCAGACTTTTTCCCTCGTCCTGAACCTTGCTGACGGCGCCCGGGTCCACCATGACGGCGCCGCGCAACTGCAGGTGGTCGGCCATCCATTGTTTGCGGGCCTGGTTTTTCTGGGTTTGCGCCACCAGCAGGGTGCCCAGTGCTTCACCCCGGCTCAGCCGGATGAGGGCATCGGGCTCACGGCCCCAGGCAATCACCGTTGAGGCGCCCGAGCCGGCCGCGCGCTTGGCGGCCAGGATCTTGGTGATCATGCCGCCCCGGCCGATGCTGGAGCCGGCGCCGCCGGCCATCGCCTCAAGCGCCGCGTCGCCGGCCTTGGCCTCGCGCACGAATTGCGCTGACGGATCTTTGCGCGGGTCCGCCGTGAAAAGGCCTTGCTGATCGGTCAGGATGATCAGCGCGTCGGCTTCGACCAGGTTGGCCACCAGCGCGCCCAGGGTGTCGTTGTCGCCAAACTTGATCTCGTCGTTGACGACGGTGTCGTTTTCGTTGATCACCGGCACCACGCCCAGCTGCAGCAGCGCCAGCAGCGTCGAGCGTGCGTTGAGGTAGCGTTCGCGGTCGGCCAGATCGGCGTGCGTGAGCAGCACCTGCGCGCTGCCGACGCCGTTTTCGCGCAGCTTGCTCTCATAGACCTGCACC
>NCGI01000084.1 GCA_002256925.1 Polaromonas sp. 28-63-22 | reverse complement strand
GGTGGGCTGGCAGGCGTCGCCCGACGGCCTGTTCATGGCGCGCGAGCGGCATGTGCGTGCGCTGGCCGGGGTGCAGCGTGAACTCGCCCGGGCCGCCGCGCAGTTGCAGGCGGCGCAACCAGCGCTGGATCTGCTGGCCGAGGACTTGCGGCAGGCGCAGACGCATCTCGGTGAGATTACCGGCGCGTTCAGCTCCGACGATTTGCTGGGCGAAATTTTTTCGCGGTTTTGCATCGGCAAGTAAAAAAACCAACGTCCAAGGGTCCCAACCGGCTCCGGCGACGGGGTACCCAACAGGCTGTATCAATTGCAACAAAACGTCAGGTGCCTTGCGGCGACTGCGCCGCAAATGTAAGGTCCAGAGCACTATGGACGCAGCTATCACCCTCGACAACCGGCCCGACATCCTGGGCCTGGCCCAGGCCATCACGCAGTCACCTGCCAACGATGCCCTGCGTTGCCAGTTCAACCCGACGCAGTGGGAGGTGCTCGGCAACTACCTGCAGCCTTTTGTGCTGCGTAGTGGTCAGGTGATCATCGAGCAGGGCGCGCAGGACCGCACCCTGTACTTCATCGAAAGCGGCGGCCTGAGCGTGCACTACGAGGACGACAAGGCGCGCGTCCGCATGGCGCTCGTCAGTGCCGGCAGCGTCGTCGGCGAAGGCTCGTTTTTCTCGCACCTGCCGCGCAGCGCCACGGTGCAGGCAACCGGCCCCAGCAAGCTGTGGTGCCTGACGGCGCTGCGGTTTCTGGAGTTGTCCAACCGCCACAGCCCGCTGGCACTCGAGTTGACCGTGGCCCTTGGGTCGGTGATGGCCAAGCGGCTGTTCAATCGCCCGCGGCGCGTTGCCGTCACCTGATACGTCCACTTACTGTAGTTTCGGCGCGTTACACCGCTGAGACGGCCCGGCAGAAGCGTCGATGCATTGGCGCGACACACACCCTCGCGCAAGCATGTAAATCAACGACTTGCGCCGGCAGGCCTCACGTTCCGGCACCGTGGATGGTAAATTGAACTGCGTCAGACGGTCTGCGACAGGCGCGGCGTGACGGCCTTGAGCCGGCCACGGCCTGTCGCGGCCTTTCTGCCGTCCCATTTCCATCCCGAGAGTTTTGCCTATGTCTTTGTTTGACTGGTTCTTCAGCAAGTCCCGCGAACGCCAGGGAACCGACCTCGTCGAGCCTCTGGGAAGCCCTGCGATGGCAGTCCGGCCCGCGCCTGCGCAGCCATCCCAGCGGCCCGCCGCGCCCATCGCACAGGCCATGGACGGCCGGCGCGCGATGCGCCACGCCCGGCGCGAGCAGTTGTATGTGGCCGTGCGGGAGGCCATGACACGTTCGGGCGTGCTGTCGGCGACCTACAAGTTCAAGGTGTTGTCGCTGGACCAGCCCGGCAATGAGTTCCTGGTGATGGTTGACCTGTCGCTGGATTTCGACGGCATCACGGGCCAGCTCGGCGCGATGGAAGCGCTGATCGTGCAGCATGCCAGGGCGCGTTTCGGCATCACCGTGCCGACGGTGTACTGGCGCATGGATGCCAACATCCCGTCGTCGGCCGTCAGGCAGGCACCGGCGAAGCCGGCGGCGCGGACGCCCGCCGCCGATGTGGCTGCGTCTTCAGGGCCCGTGACCACGCCAGCGCCCGCCAGCCACGCGGCCATCCGGCGCGACCCCATCGAAGCCGAGGAGGTGGCTGCCTTCAGGCAGGCCTTGCTGGCGGCCTCGGCGCAGGCCCCTGTAGCCGTTGCGGGCAGTGGCAGCCGCAAACCGGCACGCAGTATTCACTCCTATGCCTTGCTCACCGGCTTTGAGGATACCGAACAGACCGAGTCGGCAGCTTCCCCCGGACTGAGCAAAACACAGTACGGCGATCTCATCTGAAGGATGCGTGGTTCTAAGTAAAAAGTGCCGCTAGCCCAATAAATACGTGCGTCAGCAGCTCCTTTTTTGATAGCGAGTGGAGTCGGCTGACGGCTCAGCCGGCCACCATGATCGGCCTCACGACCCGGTGAATGTCGCCAGCGTGAACACGGGCAGGCCCGCCGCCCGGAGCTTGTCGGCTCCGCCCAGCGCGGTCAGGTCGATGAGCGCCGCGCCTTCGATGACCGTGGCCCCCAGCTTTTCCAGCAGTTTTTTGCCGGCCAGCATGGTGCCGCCAGTGGCGATCAGGTCATCCATCAGCAACACCCGCTCGCCCGGCCTGACGGCATCGAGATGCAGCTCCACGGCGGCGCTGCCGTACTCCAGCTCATAGGTTTCCTGCACCGTGGTGAAAGGCAGCTTGCCTTGCTTGCGGATCGGCACAAAGCCGACACCCAGCGCGTAAGCCACCACCGCACCCAGGATGAATCCGCGCGCATCCAGCCCGGCGATCATGTCGGGCCGCAGCGCCGGGTCACCGTCCACCCCGTTGTACCGGCGTACCAGCGCATCAACGACGTGGCGAAACGCCTGCGGGTTCTGCAGCAAAGGCGTGATGTCCTGAAACTGCACGCCGGGTGCCGGCCAGTCCGGTATCGTGCGGATGCAGCTCGCCAGATCAAGCGCAAGCTCCTGGCTGGTGCCCACCAGCCGGTCGGCGTTGCCAGGCGTATCCGGTGGGGCGGCGGAGTCAGCCATGGCTCAACCCTGGCGGCCCAGCCGGGCCCGCAGCAGGACCTGGCCGGCGCGCCCGACAATGACCGCCTCGCCCATCGACGGCCCTTCGCCGGTAAGCGCCGTGATGTTGACCTGGTGCGTGACCCAGACGTCGAACTGCCCCGCAGGGGTTGTCGCCAGCAGGGCGCGCAAGGCCCGGGTCTGCGTGGCCTGCGTGCTGCTGTCGTCGAACGTGGAAGCCAGCGCGGGCAGAACCGTATGGCGCCCAAACGCCAGCTCGGCGGTTTCCTTGCAGCGGCACCACGGGCTCGACGCCACCTGGCGCGGGCGCAGGCGGCGGCCTTCAAACCACTGCCCGATCTGCCGCGACTGGGCACGACCGGCGTCACTCAGATTGCGCTGGGTGCTGCATTGCGCCAGATTGAAGTCCGGCGGGTCGCCGATGCCCGCCTCGGTCTGGGCGTGGCGCAGCATCAGCACGCAGCCGCCACTGCGAAGGAGGGTCTCGGCATCACGTTCGTTGGCTGCAGGCGTCTGCGCCGCCACGCCGGTGGCATACAGCCAGCCGCCGCCGGCGCCGAGCGCCCCAAGGCGGGCCAGCAGGTGGCGACGGTTCAGGGCTACCAAATCAGGGCTTTGCATGGGCCGATGATGCCGCGAAGGCGTGTGACGGTGCGCGCTGCCGGCGCATGCCTCAAGCGGCTGCAGGGTTATTGCGGGGTGCCCGTCCGCGCAGCAGTTTTTCCTCGGCCATGGCCAGCGCCTCCGCCTTGCCGGACAGCACCAGGGTGTCGCCACCTTCCAGCGGCAGCTCGTCGTGCGCCGCCAGCGTTTTGCCGTTGTGGCGGCGCAGGCTCACCACCCGCACACCCACCGCGTGCAGGGCCAAAAATCCCAGCGGCTTGCCGACCGGGCTGCTGCCCAGCGGCAGCGTGACCGTTGCCAGCCGTTCCTCGTCGCGCTCGTTGATGGTGTCGTCGTCGGCGCCGCGAAAGTAGCCGCGCAGCAGGTTGTAGCGCGCATCGCGCTGGTCCTGCACCACGCGGATCACGCGCCGCATCGGCACGCCCACCAGCGCCAGCGCGTGGCTGGCCAGCATCAGGCTGCCTTCAATGGCCTCGGGCACCACTTCGGTGGCGCCTGCGGCACGGAGCTTTTCCAGATCATGGTCGTCCACCGTACGCACAATCACCGGCACGGTGGGCGCATGGGCGCGTGCGTTGGCCAGCACTTTCAGCGCACTGGCGGTGTCCAGGTAGGTCACCACCACGGCACTGGCGCGCGCCAGGCCGGCGGCCATCAGTGCCTGCAGCCGCACCGCGTCGCCAAAGACCACCGAATCGCCTGCAGCGGCGGCCTGTCGCACGCGGTCGGGGTCGAGGTCGAGCGCCATGTACTGGATGCCTTCGCGCTCCAGCATGTGGCCCAGGTTCTGGCCACAGCGGCCATAGCCGCAGATGATGACGTGCTTGTTGGCGTTGATCGACTTGCGGGCAATCGTGGTCATCTGCAGCGACTGCTGCAGCCATTCGCTCGACACCAGGCGCATCACGATGCGGTTGCTGTACATGACGACAAACGGCGTGGCCAGCATCGACAGCACCATGCCGGCGAGGATGGGGTTGAGCAGGTTGGGCGGAATCAGCTGGCTGCTTTGTGCCAGCGACAGCAGCACGAAACCGAACTCACCAGCCTGCGCCAGATACAGACCGGTGCGCAGCGCCACGCCTGCGGTGGCGCCCAGCGCCCGCGCCAGCGCCGTGATCAGCAGCAGCTTGCCCAGCACCGGCAGGGTCGCCAGCACCAGCACCAGTGGCCAGCGTTCGAGCACCAGGCGCCAGTCGAGCATCATGCCAATGCTGATGAAAAAAAGCCCCAGCAGCACGTCGTGAAAAGGCCGGATGTCGGTTTCGACCTGGTGCTTGTATTCGGTCTCCGAGATCAGCATGCCGGCAATGAACGCGCCCAGCGCCAGGCTCAGCCCGGCCCGCTCGGTCAGCCAGGCCAGCGCCAGCGTGACCAGCAGCAAGTTGAGCACGAACAATTCTTCGCTCTTGCGCCGCGCAACGAGGGTCAGCCACCAGCGCATCACGCGCTGGCCGCCCGTCAGAAGCAGGCCCACCAGTACGGTGGCCTTGAGCGCTGCCAGTCCGAGTGCCGTGAACAACTGGTCGGCCGGCGAGCCTAGCGCGGGAATCAGCACCAGCAGTGGCACCACGGCCAGATCCTGAAACAGCAGCACGCCCATGATGCGCTTGCCATGCTCGGAGTCGAGCTCCAGCCGCTCGGCCAGCAGCTTGACGACGATGGCCGTGCTGCTCATGGCAATCGCACCCGACAGCGCCAGCGCAGTTTGCCAGTTCATCTTCCACAGGGCGGGCGCCAGGCTGGTCAGAAACAGCGAGCCAAGCGTGGCCAGCACCACGGTGAGCACCACCTGCAGCATGCCGAGCCCGAACACATGGCGGCGCATGGAGCGCAGTTTGGGCAGATTGAACTCTAGCCCGATGACGAACATCAGGAACACCACGCCGAACTCGCCCAGGTAGCGCACCCCGTCGGCGTCATTCGAAAGTGCCAGCGCATGGGGGCCGATGATCACGCCAACGGCCAGATAACCCAGCATCGGCGGCAGCTTGAGCGAGCGGCATGCGACCACGCCGAGCACCGCAGCCAGCAGGTACAGGAGGGTCAATTCGAGCGCGCTCATCGCTGGATGGTAGCTGATGACTTTGTCAGAAAGGGCGCTGGCGCGGCGCGGCGGAGGGTCATGAAGCCGCCCGTCAGATCGCAGCGCCTCGATAGAATGCAGCCATGAGCTTTCCCGTCGCGAACTTTGATCCTGAACAGGCGCAGGCCCTAGCCCGCAAGACCTTTGAGATTGAAGCGGCGGCGGTGCTGGGTCTGGCCGGGCGGGTCGGCCCGGAGTTCGCCGAGGCGGTGTCGCTGATGCTGGCCTGCCGGGGGCGGGTCGTGGTCATGGGCATGGGCAAGAGCGGGCATATCGGCCGCAAGATCGCCGCCACGCTGGCCTCCACCGGCACACCGGCGATGTTTGTCCATCCTGCCGAAGCCAGCCATGGCGACCTCGGCATGGTGCAGGCCATCGACGTCGTGCTGGCGATTTCCAACAGCGGCGAAAGCGAGGAACTCACGGCCATTTTGCCGGTGCTTGGCCGGCAGGGTGTACCGCTGGTGGCCATCACGGGCGGTGCGCAGTCGGCGCTGGCGCGGCAAGCCCGCGTCACGCTCGACAGCAGCGTGGCCCAAGAAGCCTGCCCCCTGAACCTGGCACCCACGGCAAGTACCACCGCGCAGCTCGCCATCGGTGACGCGCTGGCGGTCGCGCTGCTCGACGCGCGCGGATTCAGACAGGAAGACTTTGCCCGTTCGCACCCCGGCGGCGCGCTGGGCCGCAAGCTGCTGACACATGTCAGCGATGTGATGCGCAGCGGCGATGCTGTGCCGTGGGTCGCCCCCGAGACCGGCTTCACCGCCCTGATGCGCGAGATGAGCAGCAAGGGGCTGGGCGCTTCGGCGGTGGTCGATGCAGACCGCCGCGTGCTGGGCATCTTCACCGACGGCGACCTGCGCCGGCTGGTCGAAAAAGGTGTGGACCTGCGAAGCCGCACGGCGGCCGACGTGATGCATGCCAGTCCGCAGACCGTACGTGCGGACGCGCTGGCGGTGGACGCGGCAGCGCTGATGGAGCAGCACAGCATCACCAGCGTGCTGGTGGTGGACGCGCACGGCGCACTGTGCGGCGCCCTCAACACCAACGATCTGATGCGTGCGAAAGTCATTTGAACAAGCCTATGCCCGCCGCGCGTGAACCGGCCGTGAACTACCCACCCGGCTTGCTGCTGAAAGCGCAGGGCATCCGCGTCGTTTTTTTCGACGTGGACGGTGTGCTGACCGACGGTGGCCTGTACATGACCGAGCACGGCGAAACGATCAAGCGCTTCAACACGCTCGATGGCCATGGCCTGAAATTGCTGCAGGCCGCCGGCATCACGCCCGCCGTCATCACCGGCCGTGACAGCCCCGCGCTGCGCGCCCGCCTGCAGGCGCTGGGCATCACGCACGCACACTACGGCACCGAAGACAAGCGCCCCGCCGCCGAAATCACGCTGCGGGCGCTTGGACTGGACTGGACCGCCGCCGCAGCGATGGGTGACGACTGGCCAGACTTGCCGGTGATGAACAGCGCAGCGCTGCGTTGCGCGCCACCGAACGCGCACGCCGAAGTTCTGGCGTGCGCGCACTACGTGACGCAGGCGCGCGGCGGCCATGGCGCCGTGCGCGATCTGTGCGACTTGCTGCTCGTGGCCAGTGGGCGTTATGCCGCCTTGCTGGCCGCGTACACGCCATGACGGCCGGCGCGGCCCTGGGCATGGGCGTGTTGGGGCGTATGAGCCAGGCCTGGCGAAGGCTGCGCGGCGCCTGGGACCGCACGGCCATGTACATGCCGCTGCTGTTGATGGGTTTGCTGGCGCTGGGCACCTACTGGCTGGCGCGCAACAACCCCGGGTTCAGTTCGCCCGGCGCGGTGAAGGAAGTCCGCCACGAGGTGGACTACTTCATGCGCAACTTTTCCGTCCGGACCTTTGACGCGAGCGGCCGGCTCAAGAGCGAGGTGTTCGGCGACAGCGGCCGGCATTTTGCCGACACCGACATTCTGGAAATTGATCAGGCGCGCATTCGCAGCATCCGGCCCGACGGCCTCGTGACCGTCGCGACCGGCAACCGCGCCTACACCAACGGGGATGGTTCGGAAGTGCAGCTGGTCGGCAACGCCCGCGTCGTGCGCGACGCCGCGCGGGATGCCAGCGGCAAGATTTTTCCGCGCCTGGAGTTTCGCGGTGAATTCCTGCACGCGTTCATCAACGAGGAACGCGTCACATCCAACAAGCCCGTCATCCTGACACGCGGCCTTGACCAGTTCACGGGTGACGCGTTTGACTACAACAACCTTGACCAGGTCGCCAACCTCAAGGGCCGCGTGCGTGGCGTCCTGATGCCCCGCGCGGCGCAAACAGGGGCGCCGCTGCCGCCCCTGTTGCCGTCGCGGCCCGCCGAATCCGCTGCGCCTTCCAGGGTGCCTTCCCGCTAGTGTTGCGCTGCCGGCGCGGCGGCGCAATGTTCTGAACCCCTCTACCCACCATGTCCAGACTCGTTTTTATCACCGGCGCCTCCAGCGGCCTGGGCCAGGCACTGGCCCGCCGTTACTACGACGCCGGCTACCGCCTCGCACTCACCGCGCGCCGAACTGCCGAGGTCCGGACCTGGGCACTGGCCAACGCACTCAGCGACAAGCGCTATCAGGTCTATGACGCGGACGTGTCCCGCATCGACAGCATCGTGGCGGCCGGGCAGGCATGTATGGCGGCGCAAGGCTTGCCCGACGTGGTGATCGGCAATGCCGGCATCAGCATCGGCATGGACACCGCCCACAGGCAGGACCTCGACGTGATGGCGCAAACCTTCGCCACCAACAACACCGGGGTCGCCGCCACCTTTCATCCGTTTGTCGCGCCCATGGTGGCGCGCGGCACCGGTACGCTGGTCGGCATCGGCAGTGTGGCCGGCATACGCGGCCTGCCGGGCCACGGCGCGTACTGCGCCAGCAAGGCGGCGCTCATCAGTTACTGCGAAAGCCTGCGCGGCGAGCTTCGGCCGAGCGGTGTGCAGGTGGTGACCATTTGCCCCGGCTACATCGACACGCCGCTCACGCGGCAGAACCGCTACGCCATGCCCTTCCTGATGAAGGCCGACGCCTTTGCGGACAAGGCCTTCGACACCATCCAGGCGGGCCATAGCTACCGCGTCATTCCGTGGCAGATGGGCGTGGTTGCCAAGCTGCTGCGCCTGCTGCCGAACGCCGTCCTGGACCGCGCGCTTGCCGGGCGAGCCCGCAAGCATCGCCAGGGCGAATAGGTGCGCGGGCAGGATCCGCGTGCTGGCCGGATGCCCGTCCAGCGTCCGGAATCCGTCGGGGTCACCCGCACGGGGCAGCTCCGAGACGCTATCAAATAAATAGCTTTTGGCGCAAACCTAACAAGGCTTGGCGGCCTTTTTGATGCCTCAAATGTGACCCCGCCGCTCGCCGCCGCCAGGTAGGCAGCCGAGCGCCAGCGTGACATTTACAACAAAGGGCGACGGCCGCGCCACAGCTTTGTCGAATTAACACCAAAGCGCTCAAAGAACGGCCGGAGATGGGGGCTGCCAGTCGTGAAGCCAAGGGTTTCACCCTACAGTCGCATCAGCCTGTGACACACGGGCACGCCGCACCACCTGCTCTGACAGGTGCTGTGCCGGTTCACTTCATAACAAGGCTCCCGTTCATGCTCACACGTCGTCAATTTTCCCTTTCTGCCGCAGCCACGGCGCTCGCCGGCTTCGGCACCGCACGCGCACAAGGCGCCGGCAAAATCATCCTCGGCCAGTCGGCGGCCTTCACCGGCCCGGCCGCGCAACTGGGCATCCAGTTTCACCGGGGCGCCCGCGTCTGGTTTGACCAGGTCAACGCCCAGGGCGGCGTGCATGGCAAGTCGATTGAAATCCGCAAGATGGACGACGGCTACGAGCCCGACCGCTGCGCCGCCAATACGCTCAAGCTGATTGATGCGGGCGTGTTTGCGCTGTTCGGCTACATCGGCACGCCCACCTGCCTGGCCGCGCTGCCAATGGT
>NCGI01000497.1 GCA_002256925.1 Polaromonas sp. 28-63-22 | reverse complement strand
TCGGCAAGGCTTGAGAAAACCACCACCCCCTCGGCGCGCAGCCTGATGGTCTGCGGTGCGTCGGGCGTGTCCGGGCCGCCATGAATTTCGTAACGCATGCCCATGCTCGCGCCGCCAAGGCGTGTCAATTCCAGGCTCAGCGTGAGGTGATCGCCATGGCGGCACATGCCGAGAAACTCGGCCTTCAGATCGACGATCGGCAGGCCGGTGCCCGACTGAATCAGCAGGTGCTCGGGAAACCCGATATGCGTCAGAAAATCTTCCTGGACTTCATGCAGCAGATAAAAAAACTGAGGATAAAAAACGATGCCTGCCGGATCGCAGTGGTGAAACCTGACGCGTTTTTGGGTAATGAACTTCATGGTGTCCGTAGTTTGAAGCGTTGCAGCTTGCCGGTAGGCGTGCGCGGGAGTTCGTGCCGAAACTCGATCTGGCGCGGGTACTTGAACGGTGCCAGCGTCGATTTGACATGGTCCTGCAGCAGCTGGACCATGGCATCGCCCGCCGTTTCTGTGGGTTTCAGCACCACGAAGGCCTTCACGACCATGCCGCGCATCGCGTCGGGCACGCCGATGACTGCACACTCGGCCACCGCAGGATGGGCCAGCAAGGCGCCTTCGACCTCGGGGCCGGCCACGTTGTAGCCCGACGCGATGATCATGTCGTCGGCGCGGGCCTGAAAGAAGAAGTAGCCCTCCGCATCCTGCGTGAAGGCATCGCCGGGATAGTTCCAGCCATCCTTGACATAGTGGGCCTGACGCGGATCGTCGAGGTACCTGCAGCCGGTCGGGCCGATCACGGCGAGCTTGCCGACCACGCCGGGCGGAACCTCGCTGCCGTTGTCGTCCACCACCTTCGCGGTGTAGCCCGGCACGACCTTGCCGATGGCTCCCCGACGCACGTTGGCGCCGGCCGACGAGATGAAGATATGAAACATCTCGGTGGCCCCGATGCCGTCCACGATGTCGATACCGGTGGCGTCTTTCCACAGCTGGCGCGTGGCATCGGGGAGGTTCTCGCCGGCACTGACGCAAAGCCGCAGGCTGGGCGTACCCCGCAGCTTCGCAAAGGAGGCCATCTGCCGGTAGAAGGTCGGCGCGGTGTACAGGATGGTGGCGCCCACCCGATGGATGCGTTGGACCATGGCCTC
>NCGI01000083.1 GCA_002256925.1 Polaromonas sp. 28-63-22 | reverse complement strand
AGTTGCTTCCTCATGTCGAAGTTGCGCGCCTCGACCTTGCGCTGCGCCGATTCGATGCTGCGCGTGACGATGCCCGCTTCAATCGCCTCCCCGTCGGGCATCTTCAGCCGTTCCATGATGGACCGGACGCGATCACCGGCAAATATGCGCATCAGCGGGTCGTCAAGGCTGAGATAAAAGCGCGACGAGCCGTTGTCGCCCTGACGGCCCGAGCGGCCACGCAGCTGGTTGTCAATGCGGCGCGACTCATGCCTTTCAGTGGCGATGATGCGCAGGCCGCCAAGCTTTTTGACCTGCTCGTGCTCTTCGGCCCAGGTGGCGCGCAGGCGGGCGATCTCGGCCTCTTTCGCAGCCGCATCCAGGGCCTCATCGGCTTCGACCGCCTCGATCAGTTTTTCGACGTTGCCACCCAGCACGATGTCGGTGCCGCGGCCCGCCATGTTGGTGGCAATCGTGATCATCTGCGGACGACCGGCCTGCGCCACGATGTCGGCTTCGCGTGCATGCTGCTTCGCGTTGAGCACCTGGTGCGGCAGGTTTTCCTTGACGAGCAACTGGTCGATGATTTCGGAGTTTTCAATCGACGTGGTGCCGACCAGCACCGGCTGGCCGCGCTCGTAGCATTCACGAATGTCCTTGATGGCCGCCTCGTACTTTTCACGCGTCGTCTTGTACACGCGATCGAGCTGGTCTTCGCGTTTGCTCACGCGGTTGGGCGGAATCACGGTGGTCTCAAGGCCGTAGATTTCAGAGAACTCGTAGGCCTCGGTGTCAGCCGTACCGGTCATGCCGGCAAGCTTGCCGTACAGGCGGAAATAGTTCTGGAACGTGATCGAAGCCAGGGTCTGGTTTTCAGCCTGGATCTGCACGCCCTCTTTTGCCTCGACGGCCTGGTGCAAGCCGTCGCTCCAGCGGCGGCCGGCCATCAGGCGGCCGGTGAACTCGTCAACAATCACGACCTCACCTTCCTGGACCACATAGTGCTGGTCGCGGTGGTACAGCAGGTTGCCGCGCAGCGCCGCGTACAGGTGATGCATCAATGAAATATTGGCCGGGTCATACAGCGTGGCACCCTCGGGGATCATGCCGAGCTTGAACAAAATACGCTCGGCATTTTCATGGCCCTGTTCGGTCAGAAACACCTGGCGGGTTTTTTCGTCGATGGTGTAGTCGCCGGGCTTGGTGACGCCCTCGCCAGTGCGCGGGTCGGCTTCGCCTTCCTGCCTGGTGAGCAGCGGTACCACCTGGTTCATCGCGATGTACATCTCGGTGTGGTCTTCGGCCTGCCCGCTGATGATCAGCGGTGTGCGGGCCTCGTCGATCAGGATCGAATCGACCTCGTCAACGATGGCGTAGTTCAGGCCGCGCTGCACGCGGTCTGCCACCTCATAGACCATGTTGTCGCGCAGGTAGTCGAAACCAAACTCGTTGTTGGTGCCGTAGGTGATGTCGGCGTTGTAGGCAGCCTGCTTTTCTTCCCGCGACATGTTGGGCAGATTGATGCCGACAGTCAGGCCCAGGAAGTTATAGAGCTTGCCCATCCAGCGCGCATCGCGACTGGCCAGGTAGTCGTTGACGGTGACGACATGCACGCCCTTGCCGGTCAGGGCATTGAGGTACACCGGCAGCGTCGCCGTGAGGGTTTTGCCCTCGCCGGTGCCCATTTCTGAAATCTTGCCGTTGTGCAGCGCCATGCCGCCCAGCAGCTGCACGTCGAAATGGCGCATCTTCATGACGCGCTTGCTGCCTTCACGGACCACGGCGAAAGCTTCGGCCAGTACGTCGTCGAGCGACTCGCCGGCGGCTACGCGTTCCTTGAACGCCTGGGTCTTGGCGCGCAGGTCGTCGTCGCTCAGCGATTCGAACTGGGGTTCGAGGGCATTGATGCGGTCAATGGTCTTGCGGTAGGTTTTCAGCAGCCTGTCGTTGCGGCTGCCGAAAAGTTTGGTCAGGATATTGGAAGCCATAAATGCGAGGCCGCCCTGCGAACTCCCCTGAGCTTGCAACGCGGCCAGAATCCTTATTGAGTACGAAACCCAGATGTGGGCGCAAACAGTTTGTTCAACTGTGCCAAACCTCTGAGTTTAACGCTGCCGGGGGCGCTACCTCGTACGAAGCGACGACACGGCCGGCGCCGCGACCGCCAGCCTGGGCAGGTGCCTGCCTGCATCCAGGAATTTTTTGGGGTCCTGGTAAACGCCCTGCACCAGCACCTCGAAGTGCAGGTGCGGCCCGGTGGACCGCCCGGTGGTACCCACTTCGGCAATGACCTGCCCACGCCGGACCAGATCACCCTTTTTCACCAGCACCCGCGACGCATGGGCATAGCGCGTCAGCAGATCGTTGCCGTGATCGATTTCCACCATGTTGCCGTAAGCGGGGTGAAATTCCTGGGTGACCACCACGCCGCCAGCGGCCGCGTGGATCGCCGTACCAGGCTCTGACGGAAAATCCAGCCCGGTATGCAGCGCAGAACGTCCGTTCAGCGGGTCGATGCGCCAGCCGAACGCGGAGCCGAGATTGCCACCCAGCACCGGCTCCTGCGTGGGTACCATCATTTTCTTGATCTTCTGGTCAAAAAGCCGTGACTCCATGACCGTCATCAGGTCCACCCGCTGATCGGTCAATTTATCAAGCTCTTCGAGGGTGGACTGGAGTTCTTCCATGGTCAGCGAATGGCCGGGAACCAGGACGCCGCCGCGCCCGGGCGCAACCTTGACGTCGGCAGGACTGACGCCGGCCAGGCCGGAAAGCCGCTCGCCAAGCGACTCAAGCTGCATCACCTTGGCCTGCATTTCACCCAGACGCCTGGCCATCATGTCGAGGTTTTCGCGCATGAAGCGCTCACGCTGGGCCGATTCGTCCTTCACCACCAGCTTCACAAGCGCGCCGACCACTGGCCAGCCCTCGCGCGCACCCTTCAAAAACACCCAGTGGTAAAGCCCGGCGGCCACCAGCATCAGGCCAAGCGCCGCCACGAAACCGGCAATCACCAATTTGGTGCCGCTCAAATAAATGGCCCGGCTGTTGGCCAGCCAGGCGTCCGTGATAATCAGGTGCACGTGTCTACCTCTTGCTTATTCTGTTTTCTATCTGCCGTGTTCGGCCGCGCGCCCTGAGCCTGTGCCACCGGACCTGTTGATTCACCGAAACCGACCTGCCTGGCCCCCCGTGACAACCCATCGACCCATACCGGGCGCCGTATCAGCCCATCAGGCTGCGCAAAGCGCGCCTTCCCTCGCCCATCTGGCCCAGCTGGGGCAGGAATCCATCGCCCGGCTGAGGGCGATCGAATCGCTGATTCCCGAAGCGCTGCGGGCAGCCGTCCAGGCCGGTCCGATCGATGAAAAGAACTGGTGCCTGCTGGTCAGCAGCAACGCCGCTGCCGCCAAAATAAGGCAGCTGCTGCCTCGCCTGGAGGCTCGCCTTCACGAAGGAGGGTGGAAGGTTACCTCAATTCGGCTGAAGATACTAATAACTAAAAAGTAGTCATTACAACGCTGCGCGCGCTCCAGCATGAGCGGCAGAAAAAGTCGGTACGTGGGGGTTGAAGCCAGGACGCTATAATTTTCATAGCTGCCCGCGCAGTACTTACGAGGGCTTTGGCTCTATATCGCTAAAAAATGGTGCCGCTTGTCGGAATCGAACTGACGACCTACCGCTTACAAGGCGGTTGCTCTACCAACTGAGCTAAAGCGGCACGAACACTATTTTACTTGACCCGTTTGAGTGGCGGACGCGGGCGCGGCGGCGTGGTCGGGGGCTCCGGTGGTTCGGCAGGTCCATCACCGGCTTCGGTGTGGCTTTCGGGCACCAACTGCATGATCTTGCTGTCTGCCCCTTCACTGGAGCGGGGTGCAGGCGTGTTGTTTTCGGGTGCAGGCAGCGCTGCCCGCCCGGTCCCGGGCTTGTCCGCCACAGCCGGCTCACCCGAGGAAGACGGCCCCGCCGAAACGACCGGGGAAGTCGTCGGGAACGCCATGCCCTGGCCGTTTTCACGCGCATAGATGGCGATGACGTGCGTGATGGGCACCATGATCTCGCGTGCGCTCCCGGCAAAACGCGCCTTGAACTCGATGAAATCGTTACCCAATTTGAGCGACGAGGTAGCGTCAAGGCTGATGTTGAGCACGATCTCGTTGTTCTTGACGTACTCGCGCGGCACCTGCACGGTGTCGTCCACCGACACCGCCACGTAAGGCGTGAGGCCGTTGTCAGTGCACCATTCGTACAGCGCCCGGATCAGGTAAGGGCGGGTCGATGAAGAATCCGGCGCGTTCATGAAAGCAGCCAAGGTTATATGCAGGCGAGCCGCCGTAGCGCCGGGCCGCCCCAAGAGGGTACCGTTCCCCAGGGGGACACCCTTCGATACCTCAGGGCGATCGGGGACGGGGCGAGCGTGGAGGCCATGAACGTGCGCCGCGTCGGGCCGCCCCAAGCCAGCACAGCCCCCTCGGGGGGCAGCGAAGCACACGGAGTGGCGAGCGTGGGGGCCATATTACTTGCGCATGACCTTCTCGGAAGGCGTCAGTGCTTCGATATACGCCGGCCGTGAAAAAATGCGCTCGGCATATTTCAGCAGGGGCGCGGCATTTTTTGACAGGTCGATGTCGTAGTAGTCGAGGCGCCACAGCAGGGGAGCAATCGCGACGTCGAGCATCGAAAAATTGTCGCCGAGCATGAACTTGTTTTTCAGGAATATCGGGGCGAGTTGCGTCAGGCGGTCGCGGATGTGCGAACGGGCCTTTTCCAGCGCCTTTTCATTGCCCTTGGAAGCGCGCGATTCGAGCATGCTCACGTGCACGAAAAGCTCTTTCTCGAAGTTCAGCAGGAAAAGCCGGACACGGGCGCGGTCCACCGGGTCGCCGGGCATGAGTTGCGGGTGCGGGAAGCGCTCGTCGATGTACTCGTTGATGATGTTCGACTCGTACAAAATCAAATCGCGTTCGACCAGGATCGGTACCTGTCCGTACGGATTCATGACATTGATGTCTTCGGGTTTGTTGTACAGATCGACGTCGCGGATTTCGAAGTCCATTCCTTTTTCAAACAGTACAAAACGGCAGCGGTGTGAAAAAGGGCAGGTCGTGCCTGAATAAAGGACCATCATGATTCGAACTCCTGAAAACGAAAAAGTGGAGGTCAGGCGTCGATGCCTGAAACCTGCCACTCAAAAGGCGCTGATGCGCCGCCAGGCGCACCGGCCGGCGATAAAACTACTTGACGTCTTTCCAGTACGCGGCGTTCAGACGCCAGGCGGCGAACGTGAAAAGGAGCAGGAATAAGAGCACCCAGACGCCAACGCGCACGCGGGAGTTTTGCTCGGGCTCACCCATCCACTGCAGGTAGCCAACCAGGTCGGCGATGGCCTGATCGTACTGAAGCGTTGACATGGTGCCCGGCGTCACCTGCTGCCAGCCCTTGACCACTTCTACCTTGTGGCCGTGTTCTTCGATTTCCGCGTACACCGGTTTGCGTTCGCCCTGCAGTTGCCACAGCACATTGGGCATGGCGACATTCGGAAACGCCAGGTTGTTCCAGCCGGTGGCCTTGGTGTCGTCGCGGTAGTAGGTGCGCAGGTAGGTGTAAAGATAATCGGCACCCGAACCGCCGCTGCCTGCACGCGAACGCGCGATCAGGGTCAGGTCGGGCGGGTTGCCGCCAAACCAGTCCTTGGCCTGCTTCGGGTCCATCGCCACCTTCATGGTATCGCCCACTTTTTCGGTGGTGAACAGAAGGTTGTCCTTGATCTGCTGGTCGGTCAGGCCGATGTCTTTCAGGCGGTTGAAGCGCATGTAAGCGGCCGAATGACAGTTGAGGCAATAGTTGACGAACAGCTTCGCGCCATTTTGCAGCGCCGCCATGTTTCTGGTTTCGTTGGGCGCCTTGTCCCAGGTCATGCCACCTTCGGAGGCGAACACACCCGACACCAGACCGAACGAGACGAACAGGGCCGCGAAACCCTTGGAGATGATTGTTTTCATGGTTGTTGGCGTCCTGCTCAGTGCGGGGCGAAATTGATGCGGTCGGGAACGGGCTTGAAGGTACCCAGACGGCTCCACCACGGCATCAACAGGAAGAAGCCGAAGTAAAACAGCGTGCCGACCTGCGAAACCCGTTCGCCGATGGACGAAGGCGGTTGCACGCCGAGGTAACCAAGCACCAAAAAGTTGACCACGAAAAGGCCGTACAGGTATTTGTTCCAGCTCGGACGGTAGCGGATGGATTTGACATCGCTATGGTCGAGCCAGGGCAGGAAAAACAGGATCACGACCGCGCCGCCCATGATGACCACACCCCAGAACTTGGCGTCGATCATCAGCATGGCTACCGAGACACCAACGGCCAGGGCCACAATGATGATCTTGAGCAGGGCGCTGATTTTGGCCTTGAACGCCGCGAACGCCGCGCCGGCCAGCACGCAGGCAATCAGCGCATAGACCATCTCGCTGGTGATGGCACGCAGCATGGAGTAATACGGCGTGAAGTACCAGACGGGCGCGATGTGCAGCGGCGTTTTGAGCGGATCTGCCGGGATGAAGTTGTTGTATTCGAGGAAGTAGCCACCGAACTCGGGCGCCAGGAAAATGATGGCGGTGAACACCATCAGGAACATGCTGACCGCAAAAATGTCGTGCACGGTGTAGTACGGGTGAAACGGAATGCCGTCCAGCGGATGGCCTTGCGCGTCCTTCGGTGCATCGGGCGCCTTGATTTCAACGCCGTCAGGATTGTTGGAGCCCACTTCGTGCAGCGCAATGATGTGCGCTGCCACCAGGCCCAGGAGCACCAGCGGCACGGCGATCACATGGAAGGCGAAAAAGCGGTTCAGCGTGGCGTCGCCGATGACGTAGTCGCCGCGAATCAGCAGCGCCAGGTCAGGCCCGATGAAGGGAATGGCGGCAAAAAGGTTCACGATGACCTGGGCACCCCAGTAGCTCATCTGGCCCCATGGCAGCAGGTAGCCCATGAAAGCCTCGGCCATCAGGCACAGGAAAATCGCGCAGCCGAAGATCCAGATCAGCTCGCGCGGCTTGCGGTAGCTGCCGTAGATCAGGCCGCGGAACATGTGCAGGTACACCACGATGAAAAATGCCGATGCGCCGGTGGAATGCATGTAGCGGATCAGCCAGCCCCAGGGCACATCGCGCATGATGTATTCAACCGATGCAAACGCCAGGGCGGCGTCGGGCTTGTAGTTCATCGTCAGGAAAATGCCGGTGACGATCTGCATCACCAGTACCAGCAGGGCCAGCGAGCCAAAGATGTAGAAGAAGTTGAAGTTCTTCGGCGCGTAGTACTGGCCCAGATGCTCGTTGTAGAGCTTGCTGGCCGGGAAACGGTTGTCGATCCAGTTCAACGCCTTGGCGGAGAACGGAGCGTCGGGAGAAATGTCTTTGAATTCAGCCATAACTGATCCTGGTTCGGTGAGGTTCTTTGGCGAGGGCTTGAATCAGGTCTGAGGGCTCTGATGAGGGAGGTTTCAGCAAGGAGTTCAAGCGCGGTCGGCAGGGCTTTTTGAGAGGCGGTCCTTACGGATTGTTCTGCCTTCAGGCCTTTTTATCATCACCGATCAGCAGCCGGGTGTCTGAAAGGTACATATGCGGCGGGACCTGGAGGTTGTCCGGCGAGGGCTTGTTTTTGTACACCCGGCCGGCCATGTCGAACGTCGAACCGTGGCAGGGGCAGAGCCAGCCGCCGTCCCAGCTATCGGGCAGCGAGGGCTGGGGACCCATCTGGAACTTGTCCGAAGGCGAACAGCCGAGGTGGGGGCAAATGCCCACGACCACCAGCGTTTCGGGTTTGATCGAGCGGTTTTCGTTGCGTGCGTACGCGGGCGTCCACTCGGGCAGATTGCGCAGCGACTTCGGGTCAGCCAGCAGCGGGTCATTCTTCGGCAGCATGGCCAGCTGCTCGGGCGTACGCTTGACGATCCAGACGGGCTTGCCGCGCCACTCGACCGTGATTTTTTCGCCTGGCTTGACGCCAGAAATATCAACTTCGATGGCGGCACCGGCAGCCCGGGCCTTCTCGGAAGGCTCAAAGCTGCTCACAAAGGGCACGGCGACGGCGGCAACGCCGGCGCCACCCACCACAGCCGTGGCAACCATCCAGTTTCGTTTGTCTTTGTCTAGGGGAGCGCTGGGATGCGCGGGCATGCTTGCTTGGGTCATCAAAGGTCTCTCAAGTTCTGGCTTGAATCGGCGGAGGGAAAAGATGTGAGGCCAAAGCCTCAACCGGGATGCGCCCGGGTCAACCCTTAATTGTAGCGGAGCGTGACAGCGGTTTTCAAGCCGGGCCGCCATTTCCGACCCCGGCGACAGGCCCGCGGCCGATGTGCAATCCCGGGCGCGTGAACTCGATTACTTCCGGATCTGGCAATTGGTTGCACGAAAAATACCGCCGTCTGGCGGGTGCCGTGACCCGAAAAGCATAATCGCGAGGCCAAACGCGATGGCGCCTGGCGACACACACAACAAAACAGGAGAAATTCATGGGAATGATGCAGGAGTTCAAGGAATTTGCCGTCAAGGGCAATGTCATCGATCTGGCTGTCGGCGTGATCATCGGTGCGGCGTTCGCCAAAATTGTCGATTCGGTCGTCAGCGACCTGATCTTGCCGCTCGTCGGTGCGGTCGTTGGCAAGATCGATTTCTCCAACCTTTACGTCGTGCTGGGCGCCATACCCGCCGGTACGGCCAACACGCTCGATGCCCTGAAAAAAGCCGGTGTGCCGGTATTTGCCTATGGCAACTTCATCACGGTGGCGGTCAACTTCGCGATTCTGGCGTTCATCATTTTCCTCATGATCAGGCAGGTCAACCGCCTGAAGCGCAGCACGCCCCCAGCAGAGGCGGTGCCGGCTGCGACCGCAGAAGAAGTGCTGCTGCTGCGCGAAATTCGCGACAACCTGCGCAAATAATTGCCGCCCCGGCGCACTTTGTCGTCAACACTGACGGCAACGGTCGCAACCTCGCCCCACGGGTGCAAGACGCTATTGAATCGATAGCTGCTTGCGCCCGTTTTTATTGGGCGGGGCGCCCTTTTTAAGCAACCTTCTGCCCCGCAAGCTGGCGCGCCATGCGCACGGCGGCCAGCAGGCTGGAGGCGTCGGCGCGGCCCGTGCCGGCAATGTCAAAAGCCGTGCCGTGGTCGGGGCTGGTGCGCAGCAGGTTCAAGCCCAGCGTCACGTTGACGCCCTGCTCCACCCCCAGGTACTTGACGGGAATCAGGCCCTGGTCGTGGTACATCGCGATGACCACGTCAAACTCGCCCGGCTTGCCTGGTGCATGCCGGGCACGCATGAACACGGTGTCGGGGGCAAACGGGCCGCTGGC
>NCGI01000496.1 GCA_002256925.1 Polaromonas sp. 28-63-22 | reverse complement strand
CCGAAATGGAGCACGAAACGCTGGGTCAGGGGAGCGAGGTTCATGACACGGCGTCCTGTATTTTCAGTAATTCCTGAAATTATAGTAATTTCATGCCGTTGCTGCCTGCGCCAAGGATGGCCCGGTTCGGCCCATGGACTTGCGCTTCAGCCGTCGCCGATGCGGGCTGCCGATGCGCTATTGGCTGGGGTAGGTGTCGCTGCTGGACAGCGAAACTGCGGGCGCCGCAGGGCGCGCGGAGCGCCTGGCCTGCAGCGAAGGCTGCGAGGACCGGCCGGTTGCCGAAGGGGCCGCCTCAACGACCATCAGGGCCACGGGCTTGACACCCAGCGCCATCATGCCCAGCGCTTCGGCTGCGGCGCGGCTGACGTCGATCACGCGGCCGCGCACGAACGGCCCACGGTCGTTGACACGCACGTCCACTTCCTTGCCGGTGACCAGGCTGCGCACCCGCACCAGCGTGCCGAACGGCAGCGTTTTATGCGCCGCTGTCAGCGCGTGCTGGTCATAGCGTTCGCCGCTGGCCGTTCGCCGCCCATGAAACCGGGGCCCGTACCAGGACGCCTGGCCGCGCTCCAGCTCTTTCAGATCCGCGCTGGCAGGCGGGTTTGGGCCATTTGCCGAGGCCTCGGGCCCATCCCAGGGTGCCGCCGCAGCCGGTGCATCGGCCGATTCGCCCGCGCCCGTCGCGGCACGCGTCATCGGGCCATCGGCCGGCGCGCGCGGCGCGGTGCCGCAGCCCGCCAGCACCCCCAGCACGACGGCCAGCAGCAAGTTCAAGAGGTTTCTGGTCATGCCTGGATCTCCTTTTCAATGCATTGAAAGCGCTGCCGCCACGGCCGGCCAGTCCGCGAATTCCGCCGCCTCCCGGCGCGCGGCCCGTTTCAGCGCCGCTGCTGCAGGCGAGCCATGATCTCACCTGTCGCGCCGGCCTGGTTCATGGTGTAGAAATGAATGCCGGGCACCCCGGCCGTGATCAACTGGTCGCACAGGTCGGTGACCACATCGAGGCCGAAGCTCCTGATGGAGGCCGTGTCATCACCAAAACCCTGCAGCCGAAGCCGAATCCAGCGCGGGATTTCGGCGCCGCAGGCGTCTGAAAAACGCATCAGCTGCGTCGAGGAGGTGATCGGCATGATGCCAGGCACCACCGGCACGTCA
>NCGI01000495.1 GCA_002256925.1 Polaromonas sp. 28-63-22 | reverse complement strand
GGCCCTCGCCGCAACAGGCTTTCACACAGGCACCGAAAATTTCGGCAGCGTGAAGAAAAAGGTCGCCCCGGCGCCCGGAGACGACTCGGCCCACAGGTCACCACCGTGGCGCGCGATGATGCGGTTGACGGTGGCCAGCCCGATGCCGGTCCCCGGAAACTCGGCCGCCGTGTGCAGGCGCTGGAAGGCGCGGAACAGCTTGTCGGCGTAGGCCATGTCGAAGCCGGCCCCGTTGTCGCGCACAAAAAACACCCGTTGCCCGACCGGGTCGTCCGTCTGGCCCACGGCGATCGAGGCGCCTTCCCGTCGGGAGGAGAACTTCCAGGCATTGCCCAGCAGGTTGTCCATCACGGCGCGCACCAGCCGCGCGTCACCCCGGGCCTGCAAATCGGGGGCGATGTTGACTGCAACCTCGCGCTCGGGGTCGCGCGCGCGCAGCGCCTCCACACACAGCTGGGCCATGCCCGACAGGTCAATGGCTTCATGCCGCAACTCGGTGCGCGACACCTGCGCCAGCGAGAGCATGTCCTCGATGAGCTGGCTCATCTGCGCCACCCCGGCATGGATGCGTGACAGGTAATGCGCGGCCTTGGGCCCAGACTCGGCAGGAATCTGCTTGGCCAGCAGGCGGCTGAAACCGTCGATGGTGTTGAGCGGCGAGCGCAGGTCGTGCGAGACCGAATATGAAAACGCCTCCAGCTCCTGGTTGGACAGGCGCAGCTGCGATTCAACCGCCTTCAGGTCGGTGATGTCGGCATCAATACCGACCCAGAACGAGACCACACCTTTTTCATCAAACACCGGCGAGGCGCGGTACGACATGGTGCGCAGGCCGCCGTCTTTGGCGATCAGCCGGCGCAGGCCGACAAACGGTACGCGGCTGGTGCTGGCCCGCTTCCAGTTGGCCTTGACCTCGGGCAGATCTTCGGGATGAATGGCCGAGAACCATTGCATGCCGGACCAGTTCTCAAACACCCCACCCACCAGGTCAAACCAGGCGCGGTTCACGAACGTGACTTCCCCCCTCGGATTGGTCGTCCACACCACCTGCGGCGCCTGCTGCGCCAGCGCCCGGAACAAAGCCTCCTGACGCGTCAGCGCCGCAGTGCGCTGGGCCACCTTTTGTTCGAGCCCTTCGTTGAGCTTGTTGACTTCTTCGAGC
>NCGI01000494.1 GCA_002256925.1 Polaromonas sp. 28-63-22 | reverse complement strand
CATCGTGCTTCTTGAAGACTGGCAGGTCAAATAGGGCAATCCTATGGCTACTTGATCCACCTGTTTTGGACACGTTGCACTTCGTACTTGAATCCAAGTCTTGAATTTCCCTACAAATTGCGTGCATTGAAGGTGTCGCAGGCCTTCACGCTGCCGGTTTTGAAGCCGGTGTCAAACCAGCGCTGGCGCTGGGCGCTGGTGCCATGGGTGAAGCTTTCGGGCACCACGGCGCCGCCGCTGCTGCGCTGAAGCGCATCGTCGCCAATTTTCGCAGCGGCATTCATGGCTTCCGCGATATCGCCCTGCTCCAGGATCTGGCGCGAGGTTTGCGCCTTTTGCGCCCACAGCCCGGCGAAACAATCTGCCTGCAGCTCCAGCCGCACGCTCAGGGCGTTGTATTCGACCTTGCTGACGCGGCCGCGCATCGCGTCCATCTTGCCACTGATACCCAGCAGGTTCTGCACGTGGTGGCCCACTTCGTGCGCAATCACATAGGCCTGGGCGAAGTCGCCGGGCGCGCCCAGCTTGCGCGTCAGCGTGTCATAAAACCCCAGGTCGATGTAAACCTTCTGGTCCCCCGGGCAGTAAAACGGCCCCATGGCGGCCTGCCCCTGCCCGCAGGCGGTTTGGGTCGCGCCCCTGAACAGCACCAGACGCGGCTCCTTGTAGGTGCTGCCGCCCCTGGCGAAAACATCTTTCCAGACGTCTTCGGTATCGGCCAGCACGGTCGATACGAATTTGGCGGCCCGGTCGTCGGCGGGGGGGCGCTGCGCCGGTGCCTGCTGCTGCTGCACCTGGGCGGGCGAACCGCCACCGCTCAGCAGGCCAAGAATGGTCAGCGGGTTGATGCCGAAAATCCAGCCACCCACCAGCGCCACCACGATGGTGCCAATGCCGATGCTGCGGCCGCCGAACAAGCCGCCACCGCCGCCAAAGCCCTGTCCGCCGCCGTCGCTGCGCCGGTCCTCGACATTGTCGGATTCGCGATTGCCTTCCCATTTCATGGTTGTCTCCCGTTGAGCAGTGAATGTTTCATGGTGTGATGCTGGTGGCTGTAAGACTTTTTCACTTTGCCAGGGCCGAACCTGCCCGACTTTACTTGAGTGCACCCGGCGGCGTGGAACAAAAGCCAGGCCTGCGGTATCCTAGCTTCGATGAATCT
>NCGI01000493.1:562-1726 GCA_002256925.1 Polaromonas sp. 28-63-22 | reverse complement strand
CTGCTGCAGCCGATGCTGCATGACATCGAGCCCAGCGAGGCTTCGAGAAAACTCATCGGCAGCCCCGGCGCCTTTCACGCCACCTACGAGGCTTACATCACGGGCGTGCTGGACGCGCATGCCGCCGTTGGCATGCGCTGCATCATCGACAACCACAACTACTGCCGCTACCAGGATTTCCGCTACCAGGCCGATGGTTCGGTCAAGGCTCTGATGCCCGCCCCCCAGCCGCTGATGCGACCCTACACCAGCGATGCCAGCCAGGTGCAGGTGCGTATTTTTTCGCTCGCCGATGGGGCCACGCTCACGATGGCGCACTTCACCGACTTCTGGCGCCGTGCCGCCGCGCGCTGGAAAGACCACCCCGGTTTTGGCGGCTACGGCCTGATGAACGAGCCGCACCAGATGCCCCGACCCGGCGAGGTGGTGGGCTCCAAGGAAAATCCTGGCGCTGGCGAAGAAGACCTTCGCATCTGGCCCGCCTACGCGCAGGCAGCCATCGACGCGATTCGCAGGATTGATCCCGTCAACCCGATCTATGTGGCGGGCAATGAGTGGAGCTCGGCGATGTCGATGGGCACCAAAAACCCGGGTTTTCCGCTCAAGGGCGCCAACCTCGTTTACGAGGTGCACCTTTACCTCGACGCGCGCAATACCGGCGCCGCGTTCGACTTCGATACCGAAGCGGCAAGAGACTTTACCGCCGGCCTTGGCCGTGGCGGTATCAAGCCGTCCACGGGACTCGATCGCCTGAAGGCCGCCACGCAGTGGGCCAGGGACAAGGGCGTGAAGGTGGCGTTGACCGAGATCGGCATGCCCATTGACGACCCGCGCTGGCAGGTGATGTTTGAACGCACCGTCAATCATGCGGCCGAAACCGGTTGTGAGGTCTATACCTGGATGGGTGGCAACCACTGGCCGATTCGCAACTACGCCATCAACCAGGCACCAGGCTGGCACCAGAACCGGACGCTGGAGCCGCTGGTATCAGGGCCACTGAAGGCTGCGGCTGGCAGGTCGCAGGCGGCGCTTTTTGACGATGGGCCGGGCTATGGTGCGGCCGGTACGCCGCTGACGATCACCGTGTACGCGCGCGGTTGCCTGGCTGCGCCGCTGACGATTGCGGTGGCGAGCAGCGGCGGCGGCAAACTGGGCAAGTCGCGC
>NCGI01000493.1:0-555 GCA_002256925.1 Polaromonas sp. 28-63-22 | reverse complement strand
ACCGACCCGGTGGCGCACGCCGCCAGAAACCTGAGCGAGGCTGCGCTGGCGATCATGGCCCGGTATGCCGCGTGCAAGTGGAGCATGGCTGACGCCCATACCGACTACGTGCTGGGCGCGCCGGCCAGGGCGGGTGATGCCATCCGGGCCGTGTCGGATTCGGGCTTTGGCTCCAGCCCCGGCAACGCCATGGAAATGGTCAACGCCATCAACAAGGACAGCAGCGCGATGGGCACGATGACCCTGCCGGTCCTGCGTGTGACCGCAGGCAGGAAAAATTCCGACCACAGCGCGGACGGCAGCTTCGGGCTGTGGTGCAAGAAATCCGTCAGCATGCCCGGCATCCAGCCGCATCCGGCCAACCGCGTGCCCTACAACCTTGAAGATCCGCATTTCGCGCTGGCCGTGGTGACTGTTCCCGGCGCGGCCAGCACGGGCGTGGTGTTCCAGGCCTCCAAGGCCGAGGACAGTCACACCTCGGAAATCAGCTTCGACAAAAGCCAGCCCGCAGCGCGGTGGATTGACGCGAAAGGCCAGACGGTCGCGCTCGTCAGT
>NCGI01000492.1 GCA_002256925.1 Polaromonas sp. 28-63-22 | reverse complement strand
ATTCGGTCAGGCCTTCGACGACGCCCATGACGGCGGCCTTGGTCAGCAATGCAATGTCCACGGGGGCTCCTGAAAGTAATGCGCGATTATCACCGCCCGCTATGTCAATCTGACGTCAGACGGCGCCACTGATAAGCTCATGAAATGAACTCCACCACGCCCCCGGCGACCCCTCGCGACGTGCTCGATTTCTGGTGACGAACTCGGTGGCGCGCCGGGCGACTGGTCAGACACGCCCTTGTCGCCGTCTTTAAGGCGACTGGCACTGATCATTTTGCTCGACCAGTTCACACGCAATGTGTTCAGGGGCAGCGGCCAGGCCTTTGCCGGCGATGCGCGGGCGCAGCAACTGGTGCTGCAAACCCTGGCAGAAGGTGGCGACCTGCAACTGCCGTGGGTGGGCCGCGTGTTCATGTACATGCCGCTGATGCATGCTGAAAGCCTGGTGCTGCAAGACGAGTGCGTGGCACGCTTCGGGCAACTGGTGGCCGACGCCCCGCCGGCGCTGAAAGAGCGGCTGCAGGGCAACCTCGACTTCGCGCGGCAGCACCGGGCCATCATTGCGCAATTTGGCCGCTTTCCGTACCGCAATGCGGCGCTTGGCCGGGCGAGCACGGCTGAAGAACAGGCTTTTCTGACCACTGGGCCGCGCTTCGGGCAGTAGCCTCCCGGGGCCCATCGCACGGACCGACGTTGACCACGGCCCAACCAGCGCGCAGCAGCCATGGGCGACTTGATACTCCAGGCATTGCGCACAGCGTCCTACAGACCACGGCGACCGTCCCACCAACACTCGACCCGTCAAAACTATTATTTGAGGGGTTTCATGAAAAGCACACACAACACCGCCTGGGCTTACGCCAAGGGCACGGCCATCACCGTGGCGATGGTGACGGGCACCGCCGTATTGATGGCTGCGTGCGCAACCGTAGGCGCACCGCCCAAGGAATACACGCAGGAGCTGCTGGACCCCATGGTGCAGGTGCCCGCCGGCAACGTGGTGGTGCTGGAAACTACCGCCACCGGTTTGCTGAACTACGAATGCAGGGCCAACCCCGCCGAGCAGGGCGCCATCGGCTGGGTCCTGGTCAGCCCGCAGGCCGAACTGGTGGACCGCGCCGGCAAAACGGTCGCGAAGTATTCGGGACCACCCGCGACCTGGACGCACATGGATGGCTCCAGCGTGATCGGGACGCAGATTGCCTTTGCACCCCGTCTGGGCTCCACCAACATCGCGCAGCAGCTGTCAAAAGGGACACCTGGCACGGGCGCGGGCGTGCTGCAAAACGTCACCTACATTCAGCGCATCAAGACCAAAGGCGGTCAGGATTTGAGCAAGGCCTGCGCGCAGCAAGACAAG
>NCGI01000082.1 GCA_002256925.1 Polaromonas sp. 28-63-22 | reverse complement strand
CTTTGCAGATCGGCCATTTCTTGTTCGTTCAGTTTCAACGGTGTCATACCTCCGGATATCGAGGCTACACCGTCAATTTCAATGATTCAGTCTACTAGTCGGTAAACCGTTCCGGATATTCCTTCCATTTCGGTACCGCGCCGGCTTCGGTGCCACCCAGGCTCTTCTCGATCCGTGGATTGAGCTTCCTGCCCTTGATGCCGTTGACCACCTCGGTGGTCATGGCAAATTGCAGCGTTGCATAGGCCACGGCGTCCGAATTCACGTCGAGCGCGAACAGGTTGACATTGCCAAAGTTGTCACAGGCCTGGTGGTAGCACGGGTCGTAGGCTGTGCCTGCAATGCCGCCCCACACCTCGGCTTCGGCGGCGGTTTTGACGCCTTCAGCGCCTGTGAACAAGCCGCCCGCCGGAATACCCGCCGCGATGAAGGGGCCGTAGTCCGACCTGCCGTCAAAGTCGGTTCCCTTGAAAGGTACGCCGCGCTTGTTGTAGAAGGTTTCAAACGTCTTTTCAATCCCTGTGGAGCCCACGGGCCCGGGTCCGACGCCGACCCCGTCGGAGTTGTCGCCGTCGTACACAAAGAACACATGGTTGGGCGAGCCGATCATGTCGAAGTTCAGATACAGCGCAATCCTGTCTTTTTCGGCTGGCACCAGACTTTCGACGTAACGCTCAGCGCCCACCAGACCCGACTCTTCGGCCGCCCACAGGGCAAAGCGCAGCTTGTTGCGTGGCTTGACCTTGCCCATTTGCACGGCGACTTCCAGGATCGCGGCGCTGCCCGAGCCGTTGTCATTGATGCCAGCGCCCTTGTCTACCGAATCAAGGTGCGCCCCGACCAGCACGACGTTGTCGGCATCGCCCCCTTTCGACTCGGCGATGATGTTCCGGGTGGTTGCCAGGCCGCGAAGGGTGCTGGTTTTTACGGCCAATACCAGGCCGGGCGTGGCGGCGAGTTGCTGCCCTACGGTCTGCTCGATGGAAACAACAGCGATGTCCAGCGCAAAATCGGCGCCCAGGGTGCCATTGAGCGGCCCCGCCGCGTTGTTGTAGATCACCACAGCCGCCGCACCTGCCGCTTTGGCGTTGGTGGCTTTGGTCGCGAAGGTACACGCGCCCCGGCTGATCAGCGCGATGTTGCCCGCCACAAAGCCGGCAAAGTCCGCCGCATTGCAACCCGTGATGGTGGACAACACGCTGACGGGTGCCGTCACGTTGCCACTGCCCGAATAGGACTGGATGGTCACCGGAATCGGCGCGGCCGGCGCGGGGGCCGTTCTTGTAAGGCTGGTGCCCGGCAGTTCAATGAAGGACTGGAACTGGAAGGTCTGGGTCGTCACTGTGTAGCCCGCGTCGCGCAGCACTTTCTCGGCGTAGTCGGCCGAATCGTCATAGCCCTTGGTGCCCGAGACGCGTGTGCCGTTGTTGGCCAGCGCAATGTCGCGCAGTTTGAGCTGGTGCGCGCGCACGCCGTCCAGCGTGACGCAAGCCAGCAGTTTGCGAAAGGTGTTGTTGTTGCGGTCGCGGCATTCCTTGCGCTCTCCGTTGACGACATCCTCCGCGTCATCGTCATCCTCCCGCTGCAGTTCCTGCATGGCCTTCTGCCCGTCCGTGAGATCCGTCGCGGTTTTTGACGCCACGGCCGTCGGTTGGGCGGGGTCGGCAGAGCCGCCACCACCGCACGCCGCCACGAGAACGGCCGTCAGGGCCGCCAGGCCAGCGCCAAGCCAGACCCTCGCGCGCTCCTGCTGATTTTTCTGAGCTATAAACATTTCTGCCTCCCAGGCTTTTCAATGAAGGTACAACGTGTTCAGCCTCGACCCATTTCTGAATCGCCCCCCGAAACGCCCCTTGGCCCCTTGAATCACCCCTTCAACCGGCTGCTTCTTCATGCACTGCCTCGTAGCCTGTACCGTGGAGCTACGCAGCGCGTCGGGGGCTGCAGGGTAGCATTCGAGGCGCGAACAAAGTTCCCGAAAGGCGGAACAGTTACAGCTGTCACTTTCGCAAACATGGCGCAGGCGGCCGCACTGTGTAGAACAGACGGCACGCCAACTACCCATTTGCTGTTTGACGCCTTCCGATGCCCTCCCACCTGAACCTGCCGATGCCCGCGCCCGACCCGTTGCCCCCTGCGGCCACCTGCGCCCCGCTGGGTCGCCTGCACGCGCGCCGCCTGCGCGAGATCTACCGCTCGGCCGGCTGGCCATGTCAGGACGTGATCGAGATCGAACTGCTGGCATCAGGCATGCTGCAGCGCATCGGCAGCGCCACCGGCCACGAAACGCTTCGCGTCACCGATGCTGGCGTGGCCTGGCTGGCCGCAGCGGCGGTGCGCAACCGCTCGGCCATGTCCAGGCACGAGGCGCTGGTGGAACGCGTCGCGCTTGAGATGGTGCGGTCAGGCAGGATCGCCTGGCGCGGCCTGGGTCTGCGCGCCCGGCTGCCGACCGTGCCGGCAGCAGGCGGGCTTGCCCCTGACAGCCCATGCCTTGAAGCCGTCGAGGAGACGTTACCGCACGCGTCCGGGGCGGCGCGCTGGTGCGTGGCGCGGCCCGATGTTTTCTCGATCCGCAACACCACGGTCGAGGCCTACGCCGACCCGATCGTTCACGAAATCAAGGTCCACCGCGCCGACCTGCTGGCCGATTTGCGCCGACCCGACAAATGCGCCGCCTACCTTGATCTGGGCGGCGCGTGCTGGTATGTGCTGGGCACCGACGCCCAGGGCCGGCCCATCGGCGACGCTTCTGAAATTACGCCGGCATGTGGCGTGCTGATGGTTGAAGGCGATAGTCTCGTCGTGGCCCGGCCCGCACCGGGGCGGGCGCGCCGTCCGCTGCCCTTTGCGGTGTGGCTCGCGCTGGCCAAGGCGACGCCGGTAGCGGGTTTGACCGACGACGACCAGGCATGGCTTGCGCCTGCCAGCGCCGCGGCGGACGAGTAAGCCCTCTCGCAAGACCTCCCCACGCGGCCCCTCTACGGCTTCGGCCCGATGAAGTCCTGGTTTCCGTTCGGGCTGAGCCTTTCAAAGCGCGTGCAAATCATGCGACAAGCTCAGGTTTAACGGTTCGAATATGAAAGTGAAACGGCCGGATCACCAAATCGCTTTCGCGCACCGTCGAACGCGGCGTTGGCTGACGCTGCGGCCTGCCTGCGGCGGGTAGGCTAAAGCGGCGCGCATGCGTACACCCTGACCTCACCGTGAAACCGCCACGTGTTTGCCTGCGTACTCACGTGGAGGCGCAGGGGCATCAATGAAGCTTTGAGGAAACAAGCAAGCCATGGCGAAGTACCACAGTGACGATCATCAGCACGAATTCAATCCAGCCGATCTGTCCGTGCGCGTGTCCGAAATGCTGGTCGCCACCGCCGACGGAAGTGACGAACTGATCAACAGCGCCGTCAGCGAGATGCTGCTGCTTTTGCGCCAGCGGCTGGCCATGGATGTGGTGTTCGTCTCGGAGTTTGTGGATGGCCGGCGCGTCTTTCGTTACGTCGATGCACCTGCGGACCGGCCGGTGTTTGCGGTCGGCAACTCCCATCCACTGGAGCAGACCTGGTGCCAGCGCGTCGTCGATGGCCGCCTGCCGCAGCTGGTGCCCGACACCCGCAAGCTGCCTGATCGTGCCAGCCTGCCGGCTGTGCCGTTCGACATCGGAACCTATCTGAGCACCCCGGTGATGCTGAGCGGCGGCCGGGTTTACGGCACGCTGTGCTGCTTTTGCTTCACCCCGAACATGGACATACGCCAGCGCGACCTGCGCAACCTGCAATCGGTGGCCTTGCTGATCGCCAAAAAGATTGAGCTATCGCAAGCGCCGGGCCATGCCCCGACCGAACCGGCGCCGCTCACGCTCGCCCCCAAGTGGTGAGGCGCACATCAAGTCTGGCCCGGGCGCTGCCGCCAGTCGCTATGATTTTAATAGCTGTCAGCGCAGGTATTGATTGGGCCTAAGCCTCTTTTGATTCAAATTTTGATGCAAAACCCGCTCAGGCAATGCGGCAGGGCGCCCTGTCGCTTCGCGCTACGCCTGCTCAATCCCCGCCATGCCCGCTTCGGGGTAACGGCCTCCCATCACCCCCCCGGGTGGAAACAGGGCGTCCAGCTCGGCCACATCCTGGCTGGAAAGCCGGTGCTCGACGGCGGCGGCGTTTTGCTCCAGGTAGCTGATGCGCCGCGTGCCCGGAATGGGCACGACATGTTCGTGTTTGCACAGCAACCAGGCCAGCGCCACCTGCGCGTTGGTCATGCCGCGTGCGGCTGCAAAGCGGCTCAGGCCCTCCACCAGCGCGCGGTTGCCGGCTTCTGCAGCACCGCTGAAGCGCGGCAGGTGCTTGCGGAAATCTCCTTCACCGAGGGCATCCGTGTTCAGCGCACCGGTCAAAAACGCGCGGCCCAGGGGGCTGTAGGCGACGAAGGTCGTGCCCAGTTCGGCGCATGTCGTCAGCATGTCTTTTTCAGGCTCGCGTGCCCATAAGGAATACTCGCTCTGCACAGCGGCAATCGGGTGCACCGCACTGGCCTTCCGCAAGGTGTCGCTGGAAACTTCCGACAAACCCAGTTGCCGGACCTTGCCCGCCTTGACCAGCCCGGCCATGGCGCCCACCAGCTCTTCGACCGGCACCTGCGGGTTGCGCCGGTGGCAGTAATACAGGTCAATCGTCTCTACCCCCAGCCGCGCGAGCGAGGCCTCGCAGGCGCTGCGCACGTAGTCCGGGCTGTTGTCGATGCGGCGTTCGTACTGACCGGGCTTGCGCACGATGCCGAATTTCGTGGCAATCACCATCTGCGCACGCCGGGCCGCCCCGCCCTGCTTCAAAAACTGCCCGATCAGCGTTTCGTTGTGACCCACGCCATAGGTGTCGGCGCTGTCGAAAAAATTGACGCCCAATGCCAGCGCGCGCGCCATCGTCGCCAACGAATCGCCGTCGTTGCTTTCCCCGTAGAACTCGCTCATGCCCATGCACCCCAGCCCGATGGCGGAGACGGATTGGCGGGTCTGGCCCAGCGTGCGTTGCTGCATGGTGATGGTCCTCTCAGGAAGATGCTGAAAATCGGTTGTGACGACTGCTTCGCCAACTCTAGCCGCGCGAAGCCGGGCGCCGCGTAGGACGGCGCCCCACGGCAAACCCCACTGGTGCGCTTCGCCGCGCTCGGTTAAGGTCATCGCACGGAGACGCATCGCCATGAAATCCCTGACCGGCCTGGACGCCACCTTCCTCTACCTGGAAACGCCCGAAATGCCGATGCATGTGGGCTCGTTCAACCTGTGCGAACTGCCCAGGGGTTTCCGGGGGAGCTTTCACAAGGCGGTGATGAAGCACATCGCTTCGCGCATGCATCTGGCACCGGTGTTCAGCCGCAAGCTGGTGTTCATGCCGCTCGATCTGGGCCATCCGCTGTGGGTCGAGGCCGATGCGGTGGACGTCGCCTTTCATATCCGCCGCGCTGACAAGCCCCGAAAATCCGGCGCGCCGATGACGCTGGCCGCTGCCCACAAGCGCTGCGCGCAACTGCACAGCGAACTGATCGACCGCAACTTTCCGCTGTGGGAGTTCCATGTTTTTGACCGCATCGCGTTGCCGGACGGCCGCATCGTCGGCGGCTTTTTTTCGAAGATTCATCACGCGGCGCTCGATGGCAAAGGCGGCGTGATGCTGGCCCACGCGATGCTGGACTTCACCCCTGTGCCGCGCGACGTGGCGCCGCCCGACCCGGCCCGACGCCGCAAGCTCGAAGGCGATTTGAAACTGGGGCAAATGATCGGCACGGTGTTTTCAAGCTCGCTGGGCCAGCTCGCCAAAGCCGCCCGGATGCTGCCGTCAGCGGCCAGCACCCTGGCCTCGACCCTGGGCAGTTCACTGGCCGGGCGGGCGGTCGGCGCGGCGGCAGGCACCCGGGCGCGCATGCCGGTCAGGCTGGCACCGCAGTCGCCGTTCAACACCGGCATCGAGGCCGGCCGGGTGTTTGTCACCGCAACTGTGCCACTGGCTGAATGCAAGGCAATGGGCAAGGCCGTAGGGGGCTCGCTCAACGACGTGGTGCTGTGGATCTGCTCGACCGCGCTGCGCAACTACCTCACGCAGCATCACAGCCTGCCGAAAAAATCCCTGGTCGCCGCCATGCCGGTGTCGCTGCGCGAGCCTGGCGCAAGCGACGCCACCCGGCTCGGCAACGAGGTCAGCATGAGCCTGGTCGAGCTGGGAACGCAGCTGGCGCATCCGCTGAAACGCATGAACGCGATCATGGCCTCCACTGCCAAGGTCAAAAGCTCGATGCAAAGCCTCAAGGGTTTCATGCCGACCGACTACCCTTCACTGCTGGCGCCGTGGCTGGTCGGCGGGGCGGCCAAAATGGCGCTCAACGCGTTCGGCAAGAGCGGCATCTCCAGCCGCCTGCCCATGCTGGCCAACCTGGCCATCTCCAACGTGCCCGGCCCACCGGTGCCGCTCTATTTGGCGGGCGCAAGGTTCCTGAGTTTTCACCCGCTGTCGATCATCGTGCATGGCCTGGCGCTCAACATCACCATCCAGAGCTACGACGGCCATGTCGATTTCGGTATCGTGGCCGACAGGAAAGCACTTGCGCACGCCAGCGACCTCGCCCGCGCGATCGAGGCAGCCTTCGCCGAAGGGCATGCCTTGATGTCGCCTGACGCGCGCCCCGCCCCGGTGGCCGCCACGCCGCCCGTGAAAGCCCGCACGGCACGAGTCCCGCAGGCGACGAAATCCGTCAAGTTAGAGGAAGCTCCCTCGAACCCGCGAAGGCGACGCCGCGATACTGTTTCTTCAAGGCACCACGTCTGAAAATCCCGATGCTTCAAGCCATGGCAGATTCCTCGTCCCGCAAGTCTTTTTCGCCGCCACCAGGGGCCCGGCCACCCGCAGGTTCGTCGGCCGTCCATGACGGGCCGCCGCCAAGCGCGCTGCTGCTGGCCCTTGAGTTGCGCGCGTTCTGGGAGTTCGGCGCGGTGCTGCCGGCCTGGCCGGTGCTGGCACGGGCGCCGAAGGGCGACGGGCATGCGGTCATGGTGTTCCCGGGCCTGTCGGCCAACGACGTTTCGACGCTGCCGCTGCGCTCCTACGTGCAGTCGCGCGGCTATTCGGCCCTGGGCTGGGAACAGGGCTTCAACTTCGGGCCGCGTGCCGGTGTGCTGGACCAGATCAGGCAAAAGCTCGTGCGCACGTTCGAATCCACAGGCCGCAAGGTCAGCCTGATCGGCTGGAGCCTGGGCGGTGTGTATGCCCGCGAACTGGCCAAGGATCTGCCCCACATGGTGCGCGGCGTCATCACCCTGGGCACACCGTTTGGCGGCTCGCACCGGTCCACCAACGCCTGGCGTATTTATGAGCTGGCCAGCGGCCGCAGCATTGCGCGTGAAGCCGAGAACTACGACCTGCCCGCCGCCCCGCCGGTGCCGACCACCAGCATTTTTTCGCGCAGCGACGGTATCGTGGCCTGGAAAGGCAGCATCCAGGCTCCTAGCGCGCACAACCCGCATACCGAAAACATTGAGGTGCTGGCCAGCCACGTCGGCCTGGGCCTGAACCCCAGTGCCTGGTGGGCCGTGGCCGACCGGCTGGCGCAGGCCGAGGGAGTGTGGCAGCCGTTCAAACGCGAACAAAAAGGTCGCCTCCACGGGTTGCTTTACCCGGACCCCTCGCGGGCCTGACAGGCCGCAACCCGGATCAATGCGCAAACCGCAGCGCTCCGTGTGAACTACTTCCGGGTACAGCCGGAAATCAGCGCATACGGCACTTCAGGGCTTGAGCACGATGGGCCGGCATGCTTATCATGCGAACGCCTCCACCGGACGGCCGGTGGCCGGACGCCTGTTGCCGCTCCAGAAAAAAAGGACTCCCATGAACCTCGTATCCGCGCCAGCCTCCACCCCCGCGATACACAACGTCCTCTATTGCAGCCATGCCACCAGCGTGATGACCGACGAGGAGCTTGCCCGCATCATCAGGACATCGCAGCAGAACAACCCGCGCAAGGGCATCACGGGCCTGCTGGTGTATGGCGGCGGCATGTTCCTGCAGTGGCTCGAAGGTCCACGCGAGGCCGTTGAAGCGCTCATGAGCACCTTGAGCACCGACCCGCGCCACGAAACCATCGTGCGGCTGCAGGTGCTCGACGGCCTGAAGGAACGCCTTTATCCGAAGTGGGCGATGCACAGCGTGGCGCCCCGGGAAATCCGCGAGATCCTGATCGACTGCCTGAGCCGGGCGCGCACCGACGGCCATGCCCATGTGATCAGCCTGATGATCGAGCTTCTGGAGACCGATCAGCTCGCAGCGCTGAAACCACAGGGACTGAAGTCGCTATAGTTTTTATAGCTGGCCGCGCAGGTGCTGATTGGGCTGCAGCATCAAATAGCCCAAAAAAAGCGCCTTGCGGCGCTTCGTCAGTCCTTGCTGGATGGGCTTGCTTCGTAGTTGGCGATGCCGTCCATGATTTCTTTCTTGGCAGCCTCGGGGCCTTCCCAGCCGTTGATCTTGACCCATTTGCCTTCTTCCAGGTCTTTGTAGTGTTCAAAGAAGTGCGCGATGGTTTTCAGGCGCAGCGGGTTCATGTCTTCAGGTTTTTGCCACTGGGTGTAGAGCGAGCACTTCTTGTCGATGGGCACCGCCAGCACCTTGCCGTCTTCGCCGGCCTCGTCGGTCATCTTCAAAATGCCGATGGCGCGGCACGTCACCACCACACCGGGGATCAGCGGCACGGGCGTGATCACCAGCACATCGACCGGGTCGCCGTCACCGCTGATGGTGCGGGGCACATAGCCGTAGTTGGTCGGGTAATGCATCGACGTGCTCATGAAACGGTCCACAAAAATGGCGCCTGATTCCTTGTCGACTTCGTACTTCACCGGGTCTGCATTCATCGGGATTTCGATGATCACGTTGAAAGATTCGGGTACGTTCTTGCCGGATGAGACTTTTGCCAGGGACATGGTGGAGAGCGCTTTGGTAGTTGAGAAAACGGTGAGAAAAAAGAGATTGAAGGCGGTGGGCCTGCCCGTCCGGGCCGCCGGCGGTGTGGGATAGCCGCGTCGCGAACTCGGGATTTACCCTCATTTTACTGATTCAAACCTGACAGGTCGCGAACTTGTCACGTTTTGAAGTTAAATTGCCGGGGTTGGCCAATCGTCTCCACGGAGGAATGAGGAAGCAACGCAGCGGGGGCATACCGCTAGCGTGCTGCCCCTTCCAAGCGAATAAACACAGGAGTTTTTTATGATTGGCAACTCAGCGCTCATCCTTGCGCTACTTTGCGGCCTGATCGCTGTCGGCTACGGCTTCTGGGCCAGGTCCTGGATTCTTTCCCAGGACGCCGGCAATGCCCGCATGCAGGAAATCGCAGCGGCAATCCAGACCGGCGCCGCCGC